>JAAYNG010000074.1 GCA_012520935.1 Tissierellia bacterium
GCAACAAGTAAAAGACCTGATGTGTCCTTGTCTAGCCTGTGGACAATACCCGGTCTGTAAACTCCGTTAATCTCTGAAAGCTTATCAAAATGAAAAAGAAGTGCATTGACTAAGGTTCCGGTGACAATGTTGCCTGAAGGGTGGACTATCATACCCTTTGGCTTATTAATCGCTGCTATATCATCATCCTCATAAATTATGTTTAGTCTTATGTTTTCCTCTTCAATATCAAGGGAAACAGGCTCCGGTATGGTAACTGAAATAAGGTCCCCTTCGGAAACCTTGTAAGAAACCTTTTTAACCTGCTTATTTACCAAAATATGTCCATCTTTTATAAGGTTTGAAACCCTTTCCCTGCTCTCGTCAATCTTATCTGCTACAAACCTGTCTAGCCTGTCGCCGGCAACATTAACAAGTATTTCTTTAATCATCTAAATCAATCCTATTGGTAAAAACTAAGAGTGCGAATATGGCTACTGACACTGTAATGGCAATATCAGCCACATTAAAGACCGGAAACTTGTAAAAGCCAAAGTCAAAACTAAAAAAGTCAACAACATAACCAAATCTTAGCCTGTCTATGAAGTTGCCGACAGTTCCACCTATAAAAATAGCCAACAGTAGTTTAGTAATTTTATCCAATCTATCCCTTTTTTTTATTAAAATATAGAAAACATAGACTAAGACAGCTAAAGTTATTATAATAAAAAATAACCTAGCATCCTTTAGCATCCCAAAGGCAGCTCCGGAATTTTCAACATATCGTAATTGAAAGAAATCACCAATTACACTTATTGGGCCCCCATCCTTTAAGTTATTAATAGCATATTGCTTGATAACCTGATCTAAAACTATAATCAATAAAGATATAATAAACATAATTTATCAGTCCACTAATTTTTTTATTAGGAGTCTATGCTTTCCCTTTGCTGACTTGCCAACTTCCTCTGCCACTTCAAACCTACCGAAGCCCCTGCAGGAAATCATAGAGCCGACTTCAACATCCTTGCCCTTGTCAATACACTCTTTGAAGTTTACCTTTACAGAATTGGACTTGACTAGGTTTTCACTCTTGCTCCTTGACAGTCCAAGTGCATGGGATAATATAATATCTACCCTCATAGAGGAAACTGTAATAATCTTTTCTGTATAAGACTTTTCAGGCTTAGGGACTTCGTCAAAATCAACCCGACTCACAGAAACCTTTTCCCGTCTAACCTTTTCTAGATTGCATTCCAAAAAATCCGACACCCCTTTTTTAAGGACAACATAAGCATCGGATTTATTTACAATAATATCCCCTATCTTTTCCCTTACAATACCTTGGTTTAAAATTGCCCCCATGTAGTCTGGGTGCTTTAAATTTCCAGTTTTGGATTCGATTTTAAGCACTACAAAAAAATCTTCCAAGTCCACTTCCCTTTCATATGGTAAAATTATGTAAGACATCCTTTCACCAAATGTAAGCCCGTTGGACTTTAAGTAAGATATATCAGTAAACCTATTCAAGATAGATTCAGCTATTTCCTGCTCGTAAGGATCATAAAAGTCTGTGGATTCTGTGACCCTTCTTTTTTCTACTGAAAAAACCTTGTCGAGAAGTATCCTCATCTTAGGTTTTTTATCTTCTTCTACATGGGTTAAGTAATCAATCATGCAAATAATCCCAAAAGTAAATTCTCGATGAAATACAAAATCATCATAGATACAAGAGGAGATAAATCCAACATTCCAGTATCAATCTTTAACGCTTGCAGGATCATTCTTCCTGGCACAAGAAACATATCCCCCAAGTCATATAAGAATTTAATAAGGGGACTGTTTGGGAGGTGACCTCCCATTGCAATTATTGGAATAATTATCCTAATCAATATCATAATAGTTATGAAATTGAATGTGGAGCTAATCACTTGTGCTATTCAAACCATCTCCTATTGCCAAAGAAAGACTCCCTTGTTTTCAAGTTCGTTTTTCACGCCCTCGATTTCAACAAAGCCCGGTGAAATTACAAAAATTTCATTAGCTATCTTTTGCATTTTACCTTGTAGTACATAAACAGCACCTGTTAAAAATGCAAAGACTCTTTCTTTTGTTTCTTTTTCCAAAAGATTTAAATTCACGATAATAGTCTTACCTTGCTTTAAATCTTCTGCCATTTGTGGTGAGTCCTCGTATTCTAGTGGCTCATAAAGAACAATCCTCATGCTCTTGTTTTGATTAATGTTTACCACATTGTTAGAATACCTCTTAGAATCATCTTCCTTAAAAATCGTTTCTTCTTCATAGTAATCGTCGTACTCATCTTCGCCTGTGTAGGTGAAGTAAGCCTTGAGTTTTTCCAATGCTCCTGACATAATTACCCTCCTTAATAATTTCTTTCGCCGAATAGAATTGTCCCCAACCTCAAAATCGTTGACCCTTCCTCGACTGCGATTTTATAATCATGACTCATACCCATGGAAAGATAGTCCATAGCCAGAGATTGATCATCATTTTGAATCTTTTCCTTTAACTCTCTTGCCCTTCTGAAGACTGACCTGATAAGGGCTTCATCTTCCACATGAGGGGCCATTGTCATGATACCCCTCAAGCGGACACTCTTGAGTTCTTTAATATGTTTCACAAAGCCTTCCAGTTCATCTTCCGAAAAACCACTTTTTGTTTCCTCGCCAGAGATGTTCAGCTGGACTAAAAAGTCTGTAACTACTCCTTCCCTCTCTGACCTCTTATCTATTGCATCAATCAACCTAATACTATCCACAGAGTGGATTAGCTTGGTCTTTCCTATTATCTTGTTAATCTTATTTCTTTGAAGTGTCCCTATCAAGTGGTAATTAACAGAATCTCCAAAAACTTCAATCCTTTTTTCTAAATCTTGTACCTTGTTTTCCCCAATATCAGTTACCCCATAACCAATAAAATCTCTAACAAGGTCTTCGTCTACAATCTTTGTTACTGCAAGGAGGAGTACATCATCAGTCCTTCCTACACTTTTCTTTATCCCTTCAATTTCTTCAAGTATCTTTTCATAATTGTTCAAACTATCCCTCATCTCACAACCATGTCTTCTTTTAAAGCTTCCGGATGTATAAAAACCTCATCGAAAATACCTATAGTGTATTCCCTTTTACCGGTTGTCTTATTTTCTATTGTTGAATTATTATCTCCAACTGAAACATATATATAGTCGCCCTTTTTACTGATTAGTTCCACCGGCCTATACTTCACAATACTTGCCTTGTGTTTAATATATACACCGGTTCCCCTTTCATCCTCAATCAAGGACTCTACAGGGAGGGTATATGCCCCCCTTTTATTTAAAATAATCTTATAATCAGCCAATTCATCCAAATAAAAATTATGAATTTCATCACTTACTTCAACAAATAATATAGCCTTGTCTGACTCCTTCTTTAACTCCAAGGCCCTTGCCTTAATTTCCCCTATCTTGTCATTTCCCACAAGGAGGGAAGTTCTTTCTTCAAGCTTGGCTATATCTTTACTATCTTTTATTTCTAAGGCAATAACAGATTTAAAGTTATCAATAACCCTAATCTCTTCTCTAGCAGGCTCTTGACTCTCATCTGTTTTATAGTCAAAATCTTCAAGATTAATATCTTGATAGTTTGTTAGATCAAACTTTTTACCGTATCTGGTTGGCAGATATGAAACTATCCCACTCCTCGGCGACCTTACAAGCTCTCCTTCAGAGCCTGCCAAAAGATTCTCCAACTCTTCTTTCCTTATCTTTAAAGTTTCTTCATCTCCATCTAATACAATAACTTCTTCCTTGCGGACATTCTTGAATTGTAGCTCTGTATTTGAAGTTTTTATTTCATCTAAGATTAACTTTGCAGCAATGAAGTCCCCCTTGCCCAAAGCCTCTTTCACGAGGTCAACATCTGTAAAATAATTAACACTGGTTAATCCATCTCCTTGACCTAAGGCTTGATTTATTTTGTCAAGTTCAGAAATGGCAGATAACTGTTCTTCATTATATCTTACAAGTTGAAAAAGCTTTCCTGATACACTAACCCGTTCACCTTCTTTATGAAAGACCTGAACATCTTCGTTGTCACTAACATCAATAAAGTCTTGGTCTAAAATTAAGATGCCCCTAGCCTCCACTTGGTCATAGAAGGTAGTTCGCTCCGGAATGGCTGTCTTTGGTGATGTGTCATTAAAGATACGGATTACGCTATATGCTACAAAGGCTAATATTGACATCAAGACAATGTAATATAATGCCTTTCTAAATTTTCTTGACAAGTGTCGTTTTTGATATGACATATCTACCCTCAAATACAGTATTCCACTAAATATTATATCATAAATCGCATAGAATACAATAGTTTTTTTAATATAAATGCTAAAACATCGTAAAAATTACCATATTAATAAACTTTAATTAAAAAATCCACTAATAAAAATAGGGATAAATGCACCAGGTAAAAGGTTTGCAACTTTAGTTTTGCTTTCACCCAACATATTCAAAGATATTGCTATAATTAACACCGATCCAACTGCTGTCATTTCAGAAATAACAAGAGGAGATAAATAGTTAGATAGAAAACCTGCAGTTAAAACTATAAAGCCTTGGTATAATAAAACTGTTATCGCCGATAAGGCCATCCCTATCCCTAGGGAAGAAGCCATAACAATAGAGGAAACACCATCTATTACGGCCTTAGCATAAAGTGTGTCATGGGAATTTTGTAGACCACTCTCCAAAGAACCAGTAATAGCCATCGCCCCTACTGCAAATAACAATGAGCCTGAAACAAATCCGTTGGCTATACTCTTTTCCCCCTTGCTGTTAGAGAACTTTTTTTCTGCTATTTCTCCCAAAGCATTTAACCTATCATCTATCTTAAAGAATTCACCAATTAATGCTCCAATTACCACTGAAAATATAATTACTAATAAATTGTCTGTCTTGAAAGTCCCCTTAATCCCAATGGTTAAAATTGCCAAGGCAGTTCCTTTCATGACTGTATCAGAATATTTTTCAGGCAACCTTCCGCCTACAACTGCCCCTATTAGAGAGCCAATAATAATTGCAAATGCATTTGCATATACTCCTAATAATTTCATCGCCCACCTCATTCACATGGTCCAAAATACTTAAATTGTCTGTCTTCTATCTTATAAATTACACCTTTTTTACTAAAAGGGTTATGTGTCCTTTCAGATATCCTTATTCTTCCGGAAATCCCATCCACATCAACCAATGATATGGCATTTCTAATGTCTTCTCTTTCGGCTGACCCACCAATCTCTATAGCTTGAATCAAAGTATCAAATGCATCTGATACTAAAGATATATCAGGTTCCGGCTCTTCATTCCACCTTTTTATATATCTCTCTCTTAATTCCACAGCCCTTGGCTCTTCAATATTAACATGGTCTAAAATATATGAACCTTCCAATGCCTTCTCAGCCAGTAAAAATAAGCTTGAATTATGAAGCCTTTTGCCTCCAATAAATGGTGCTGTTATTCCAAAGCTTCTTGCTTGATTAGAAAGGTATGATATTTCAGCAATTTCACCAATAGAAAATATCGCATCGGGGTCTGCATCTCTAATCTCAATCAAAAGATTCATGAAGTCATGGTCACCTTCTCTAAAAAAGTTATCTGTTAAGATTTTTCCTCCGCTCATCTTATAGCCCATTCTAAAGTTTTCTGTAAGACAAGTGTCCTTATCTTCCTCTTCAGTTAAAATGGAAACTGTTTTAAATCCGAGAGTATCATGGGCAAATCTTCCCAACATACTTCCAGCATCGGAATCTATAAAACATATTCTAAAAGTATAAGGTTTGGCTTCCCCTTCAACCCCCTGTGTAAGAATATCTGATGAAGCTGAAGTTAATATCATCGGAACCTTTTCCTTCTCGAGGACTTCAATCGCCCCTAAGGCATTCACTGAAGTCCCTGCTCCAATAACTGCCTTTACATCTCCCTTTAATAAGAGGAGCCTAGTAGCATTTATAATTGTCTCCTTATCAGTTCCGGAATCTTGCGTAATTATTTCAACTTTTTTTCCAAGAACGCCACCCTGTTCATTCAATTCTTCTGCTAGCATCTTTAAAGTATTAACATTGGACCTTCCGTCACTAGCATAATTTCCAGTGAGGGGACCTATCCATCCTATTTTAATTATATCTTCATCTTCTACTTTAAAGTCAATACTGCTTGAGCAGGCCACAAGACTAAGTGCTATAAGTAAACAAAAAAACTTTTTCATATCATCCCCTCCTTGTTTCATTATAACAAAAAAATATATTGTTGTAAATATTGCAAGTTCTGATTATTACTGGTATAATAAAAGAAAAAAAGGTGAATTTATGGATAAAAAGAAGCTTACTTCAAACATTCTGCTGTTAATAACATCCATCATCTGGGGTGCAGCCTTTGTAGCCCAAAGAAAGGGTATGGATTCAAACGGTCCCTTTACTTTTATTACTAGTAGATATGTTCTTTCAGCAATATTTATTTATTTCTTTAGGATGATATATTTAAATAAGAATCCAGAATTAAAGATAAGAAAGGCTTCTAAAAAAACTACCATGATGGCTATGATATCTTGTGGTATGATTATGTTCATTGCAACTACCTTACAACAAGCTGGTATGCTATATACTACAGCAGGCAAGGCAGCCTTCATCACCTGTCTTTACATAGTTCTAATCCCTATAATTAGTGTATTTATAGGTAAAAGGATAACAATTATTGCCTGGATAGCTGTGATACTTGGAACTATCGGACTTGCTTTACTTACATTAAAAGAAAATTTAACCATGGGCAAGGGAGACTTGCTTGTATTTATTGGCGCTTTTTTCTGGGCTTCTCATATTCTAGCTGTAGACCATTTCTTATCGAAAGGAGTAGAAGCTATGGATATCTCCTTTGGACAACTTGTAACAGTTGCACTTTGTTCTGCAGTAGCAATGTTTGCTTTAGAAACTCCGACCTTATCTGGAATATATGATGCCTTACCTTCAATTTTATTTGCAGGTATAATGTCAGGAGGTCTTGGCTATACCTTCCAAGTCCTGGCTCAAAAGAATACAGAACCAGTTGTCGCCTCTCTAATAATGTCATTGGAATCTGTCTTTGGTGCAATCACAGGTTATCTTTTCTTAAAGGAAATAATGACTACGAGAGAAATATTAGGTTGTATAATAGCTTTTGTGGCAGTAATAATTTCTCAAATACCAATAGAAAAATTTAAAGGAGGAACTTATGAATCCAAAAATTAATGACCGAATTCGTCTAATAGGAGTAGCCTTTGATAAGGGGGCAGGTACTCCCGGAGTTGCATTGGGTCCGGCTGCATTAAGGTATGCAGGAATAGTTGAAAGGCTTGAGAAAATAGGTTACAAGGTTGAGGATATTGGAGACCTTAGGAATGATGATAATCTTCCAAAGAATGACCCTGAGCTAAACCTTAAGAACCTCAATGAAGTAATTAACATCAATGAAAAACTAGTTAAAGAAGTGGAAGGAGCAATAAAAGATGGTGCCTTCCCTGTAGTTATTGGTGGCGACCACAGTATAGCCATTGGTTCTATTAATGGAGCTATGTCCAAATCCAGTAATATTGGTCTTATATGGTTTGATGCTCACGGAGACATAAACACGCATGAAACAAGTCCTTCCGGAAATATTCATGGCATGCCTATGTCTGCCTTGACAGGAATTGGACATCCACTACTAAATAATATTGGTGGACCCGATAGGAAGCTAGACCCTACAAAAATCGCCCTGGTTGGGGCAAGAGACCTTGATAGTGGCGAGCGAAAAATTTTCAAGGAGATGGGAGTAACTGTCTTTACTATGCATGAGATTGACAGGTATGGTATAGGAAAGGTCACTGAAGAAGCCTTGAAGATAGTCAATAACAAGACTGACGGTTTCTATTTGAGCTTCGATGTTGATGGGGTTGACCCAGACCTTATCCAAGGAACTGGAACAAGAGTCCCTGGTGGATTAAATTATAGGGAAGCAAACTACTTTATGGAAATACTATCAAAAGATGAAAGATTGTTGGGCTTAGACTTGGTTGAAGTGAATCCGATACTGGACATTAGAAACACTACAGCAGAAAATGCGATAATATTCTTAGGTTCACTGATGGGAGAATGGTTGTTATAGAATATCAAATTTTTCCAATGACATATGATGATGCAAAAGAAATTTCTTCATGGAGATATGAAGAATACTATTCAATATATAATATTCCATTTTTTGAAAAAATATATTCACCTCCTCTTTATGGGGAGGTCGAATTTTATTCCATATTTAAAAATGAAGAATTGTATGGACACTTTAGGGTAAAAAATTTTTCAAACTTTACCCTCCTTGGTCTTGCCTTTAAACCAAAGTATTGTGGACAGGGTCTTGGGACTAGTAATATGAACTTAATACTAAGCTTTTTAAAGGAACATGGTGTGAAAAAAATTCGTTTAAATGTTAGGGACACTAATGCAAGGGCAAAAAAATGTTATATAAATGTTGGTTTCACACCTGTGGGAATGGAAGTAATGAATGTAAACAACACTCCAACTGACTTTATGGTAATGGAAAAGGAGTTGTAGTTATAATATGATAATAGGTTTATTAAGAGGAGAGGCAAGTAAACTTGGCTTGTCCTTTGACAACTTTACTGAAATTCAAAATAAAGACGGGATTTTTGTTTATCGACTGAGCAATGGAAACGAAACGGTAATAATTAAGTATTTTGAGAAAGAAGAATTTAAAAGAGAGCTTATGTGTTATCAAAAACTTAAAGATGCTAACATGCCAACAATTCCAATAATTGGGCAAACTGATAATGCAATTGTTATGGAAGATTTAAGTAATAGCAATAAATATAGGTTGGCTAATGAAGAAGATTTATTGGAAAAGTCCATTATTGAATCACTAGCCCAATGGTATAAAAAGCTCCACTCTATTAAACTTACAGATGAAGAAAAAAATAATTTCTATTCTGAATTCAAGTTGTTAACCATAGAAAACATTGAAAAAATTAAAAGGACGAAATTATTTCATCCTTTTTAAGTGTGATTATTTTTTCTTTAACCTTATTAACTCTTTATACTCCTCTTCCAAGCTTTCTCTTTCTTCCTTAGAAATATCCATAGTAAGCCTTGAGTTAATCGAAGACAATCTGAAGTCTATCATATAGGAATCCTCATCGGCTTTTATTGGATTATTCTTCCTGTTTTTATATTCTTGAAAATTCCCTTCAAAAGCCTTTAATTTCTTATCTTCTATAATTAGCAAATTTGTTGCTATCTTATTAATAAAGTTAACATCATGGCTTACAAAGATAAAGGACCTGTCATAGGCTTCTAATAATTCTTCCAAAGCCTCTATTGCCCTTAGGTCTAAATAGTTGGTAGGCTCATCGAAAATTAAAAAGTTAAAGTTAGATGTAAGAATTTTGGCAAGCTTGACCTTAGCCCTTTCCCCGTCACTTAAGACCTCTACCTTTTTATGAACATCGTCCTCTTTAAAAGCCAATCTTGCCAGCACTATTCTGGTTAAAGTCTGGTCATAAATAGATGAAGTCAAAATGTTATTTAAAATTGATTTCTCTGTATTGATTGTCTCTTCCAACTGGCTATAATAACCAATTTTCAAATTAGGATGAAGCCAAATCCCCTCTCCTTGAATAATCATCTTTAATAATGTGGTCTTTCCCGATCCGTTGGGACCAATTAAGGCAGTCTTACTCCCGTTTTTTATTTCAAATTCTGCCTTATTAAATAAAACTTTATTTCCAAAAGACTTATTTAAACTTTCTGAACGAATAAGTATCTTGGAATGTATCCTTTCTTCTTCAGGCATAAGCAATAAAATTTCAGACTCAGCCTTCGGTCTTTCTTTTACTTCCAACCTTTCAAGCCTCGACCTCACTGACTTAATCTGATTATCCATCTTTCTTTTATTTCCTTGACCTCCCATCTTGTGAAGTCTTGCCTCTGAATTGCCCATCCTCTTTGGTGCTGTCCTAATCCTTGCCCTTTGACCCTCAAGATAGGTTTCCACACCTTCCAAGTGTTTTTTTTCGGCTAAATAATTATCATATTCTTTTTGGGCGAACTTTCTTCTCCTCAGTCTTTCTTCCAGATAAAAACTATAATTACCATTGTATATTTCAAGTTTGCCATCTATTAACTCAACCAGCCTGTCACAACTTTGATTGATAAAGTTCCTATCATGAGATATTAATATATAGCCCTTTTCCCTTTCAATTAATGTCTTCGCCAATACTTCCTGCTGGTCCAAGTCCAAGTGTGATGTGGGTTCATCAACCAAAAGAAAAGACTCTTTTCTATTTAATAAAATCGTTAAATTTAGCCTTTGCTCTTCTCCCGGACTTAGTTGTTCATCTACTTTTAAACCTGCTAAACCATAAATCTCAGAAGAAATTATATCCTCTTCTCCTATATATGAAATTGATTCCTTAACTTCCAAAGACCCTTCGTAATCCTTGTCTAAACCGGCAATTATTTTCAACAAGCTAGTTTTTCCAACTCCATTATTTCCAATCAAAGCAAGCTTATCATTAGGGTTAATTGTCAGTTCATCAATCGTAAAAAGCCTTCTCACTCCAATATCTTTTATTAAGTTTTTTATAAAAATCATATAATCCTCCTTGTTTATCGAGAGGATTATCTCCCCTCTTATTTATTTAAAGAAAGATTTATTACTAACATTATCTTGTACCTCCTATGATTATTTACTTTATTATAGCATTTAATTGTATTTCCAGCCATAAAAAACTAGAGAAGTTATCCCTCGCTAGATTGTAATTTCTAAAATTTTTATATCTCTTCTCACTTTAAAATCTATAAACTCTTCTCCTACTTTTACGACGGGTGCATCCCTGTCAACTTGGTCAATGTAAACAATAGTACCCTTTCTTCCATCGCTTAATAAAACCTTGTTTCCAACATAAAATCTTGAAATGTTATCCAAGAAAACCCTTACTACATATGGATCAAGATGCTGAAAGCTTGACTCTCGCAATATTCTCGCTGCTTTAAAAGGTGAGTCTTTAGGCTTGTATACCCTGTTTGAAATAATGGCATGATAAACATCACAAACACCTATTATTCTTGCAAACATGCTAATCTCGTCTCCCTTTAAACCATGAGGATAGCCAGACCCATCAAGCCTTTCATGGTGGTGATGAATTGCATCCAAAATATCTTGATCATAGTCCGAATATTCCTTGACTATATCATAAGAATGTTGAGGATGCTTTTTAATTTCTTCGTACTCTTCATCAGTCAAGGGACCCCTCTTAAAGACTATTGAGTCATCAATCTTTACTTTGCCAATGTCATGAAATGTCCCAGCTATTGAAAGCTTTTTTATATCATTGGCTGATAAATTTAACCAGCCACCGAGCTTTGCCGCTAAAACTCCTACACCCATGCCGTGGTTATATGTGTAGTCATCTTTATTTTTTAATAGGTATAACTGGGAAAGAATATCGTTCTCCTCGGCAGCTTCTCTGGATAAAATTTCAAATTTATTATCGTCCTCACTAAAATAAATTTCTTTTCCGCTTTTTAAATCTTCATAAATACCTACTAATTCTTCTTCTATCGCATTGTAGCTTTCTGTGAGTACAGCGTTCATTAAAATACTATCCTTTTCTTCATCGTTAGTATCTACTATAAGAACGCTATGAACATGGTAGTTCTCTAGCCTATTTTTAGATGCAAAATCTAATACAGAGTCTTTTGGCATAAGGACATTACCTGTTACTTCATCGACAACATCCTCTGCCAAAATCATACCATCTTCTACTTCATAAAGACTCAATTTGCGAGCCATTATTTTTTAATATCTCCGTATCCTAATCTTTGCAAAACAATATCGTAGCCGCCTGCTCCATAGGTCAAGCTCCTATTAATTCTACTAATAGTCGCTGTGGAAGCTCCTGTTTCTTTTTCAATCTCATTATAAGTGTGATTTTGTTTCAAAAGCTTCGCTACTTGAAGTCTTTGTGCGATAGATTGTAGTTCTTTAATTGTGCAAATGTCTTCAAAAAACTTATAACATTCTTCCTCGTTTTCCAAAAGCATAATAGCCTCGAAAAGACCGTCCAGTTGATCTGACTTTATTTTTGAATCATAGACCATACATTCACTTCCTCTCTATTAAAATAACCCTACGATTTCTCCAGATTCTAATATATCTATATTAACTGCAGCTGGAACTTTTGGAAGTCCTGGCATGGTCATAACTTCCCCTGTTAGAGCTACAATAAATCCTGCACCATTAGAAAGCTTAATCTCTCTAACTGTAATTCTGAAATTCTCCGGTCTTCCTAATAATGTTGGGTCATCTGATAATGAATATTGTGTCTTTGCCATACAAATTGGCTTCTTATCCAAGCCCAGTTTTTCAATTTCTTTAATTTGCTTTTCAGCTGATTTAGTGAAATCTACACCATTTGCCCCATATACTTCAGTTGCTATCTTTGTAATTTTATCTTGGATTGAATCTTCAACATCATATAAAAATCTAAAGTCTGATTTTTCTTCTTCACAAAGTCTAATAACTTCTTTTGCAAGGTCTATTGCACCATCTCCGCCCTTTGCCCAAACTTCTGAAAGAATGCTCTTAACACCTTTCTTTTCGCATAATTCCATTAGTAAGTCTACTTCCGCTTGAGTGTCTGTTGGGAAGTTATTAACTGCAACAACTGCTGGAACACCAAACTTCTTTACATTTTCAATGTGTTTTTCAAGATTTGCAAAACCCTTTCTTAATGCATCCAGATTTTCATTATTAAGGTCTGCCCTTGCAACTCCGCCATTGTATTTCAAAGCCCTTACAGTAGCCACAATAACTGTTGCATCCGGTTTTAACTCACCAAATCTTGAAGCAATGTTATAAAACTTTTCAGCACCTAAGTCTGCTCCGAATCCGGCCTCTGTAACGCAATAATCACCCAACTTTAATCCTAATTTAGTCGCAACTAAAGAGTTACATCCATGGGCTATATTAGCAAAAGGTCCGCCGTGAATCAATGCTGGTGTGTTCTCTAATGTTTGAACTAAGTTCGGATCTAAGGCATCCTTCATCAATAAAGAGCAAGCTCCTTGGGCTTGAAGGTCTTTAACATAAATTGGTTCGCCATCTAGATTGTATGCAACTAAAATTTGTGATACTCTCTTCTTGAAGTCTTCCAAGTCGTCTGACAAACAAAATACAGCCATGATTTCTGATGCTACCGTTATGTCAAATCCATCTTCCCTAGGGAAGCCATTTGGCTTGCCGCCAAGAGAAACAACAATATCTCTTAATGCCCTATCATTCATATCCATAACTCTTTTCCAGATAACCCTTCTTTGGTCAATCCTTAAAGTATTTCCCTGATGAATGTGATTATCTAAGAGTGCTGAAATTAAGTTGTGGGCAGTTGTTATAGCATGGAAGTCTCCTGTAAAGTGGAGGTTGATATCTTCCATTGGAACAACTTGCGCATATCCGCCACCTGCAGCCCCACCCTTAACACCAAAGGATGGCCCCAGTGATGGTTCTCTTAATGTAGTTACTGTTCTCTTGCCAAGCTTGTTAAGAGCCATTGATAAACCTATGTTTGTAGTAGTTTTACCCTCTCCTGCCGGCGTTGGGTTTATAGCTGTTACTAAGACTAATTTTCCATCTTCTTTTTTATCGATATCCTTAAGACTTTTCATTGATACCTTAGCCTTATATTTACCATAGTGTATTAGGTTGTCATCTGTAAGTCCAAGGTCTTTTGCTACCTCACTTATAGGTTTCATCTTCGCTTCTTGAGCTATTTGAACATCTGTTTTCATAAAACATCCCCTTTCTTTTTTTTATACTATATACTTTTTTATACTATATACTAATATACCTTTATTAAACTACTTTAAACAATTATTTACCAATATCTCCTCTATACTGCATTCCATTGAAGTTTACCCTCGGTATTTCTTTATATATAATAGCTCTGGCTTCCTCTCTAGTCTTAGCTTTTGCAACAAGTGTAAGAACTCTTCCACCATTGGTAAATAATTTTCCATCCCTATCAAGTGTACCATTATAGAAGACAATAATATCATCTGATAAAGAATCTATTCCTTTTATCTCTTCACCTTTTTTATAGGAACCGGGATAGCCTGCTGAGGTTAAGATAACAGCAACAGTTTCAATATCTTCCCATTGGAAGTCTTCCTTATTTAAATTCCCATCAACAGCCTTGACAAAGAGGTCAGCAAGGTCGGACTTAAGCCTCGGAAGAATTACTTCCGTTTCCGGGTCTCCAAACCTCACATTAAACTCCAATACCTTTGGACTATTCCCATCAATCATAAAGCCTATGAAAAGAATACCAGTAAAGTCCATCCCTTCTCCTTCAAGGCCTTTTTCTATTTTATTTAAAACATCTTTTTCTATAATATCTTTTAACTCATCTGTAAAGAGTTGGCTTGGCGAATAACACCCCACCCCTCCGGTGTTTGGACCTTCGTCCCCATCAAATATCCTTTTATAGTCCTTAGCAGACTCCATTGGGTACAATTTATTATTTGATGCAAAACACAATAAAGAAGCCTCTATTCCTTGCAAAAATTCTTCAATGACAATTTCCTTACCTTCTTCTCCGAACAATTGATGCACTAAGATACCATCAATAGCCCTAAGGGCTTCCTCTTCGTCCTTTGCAATTATTACACCCTTGCCTGCACATAGACCGTCTGCCTTTATTACTAATGGAAACCTCAAGGTCCTTGCAAACTCCTTAGCCTTTACAGCATCAGTAAAGGTTTCGTATTTTGCTGTTGGAATGTCATATTTATCCATAAACTCTTTGGCAAACTTCTTGCTACCCTCCAAGGCAGCTTCCCTTTTTCTAGGCCCAAAAACCTTTATACCTTCCTTCTCAAACTTATCTCTAATGCCCCAAACGAGAGGTAATTCCGGTCCAACCACCACTAAGTCTATATTTTCTTTTTTTGAAAAATCCAAAAGCTCGTCAAAGGCTGAAACACCAATACCAATATTCTCAACCTTACCAGCTACTCCGCCAAGACCTGGAGCTACATAAATTTTTTCTACCCTTTCAGATTGTTCTAGTTTCCAAGCGATTGCGGATTCTCTGCCTCCCGAGCCTATCAGTAAGATTTTCAAATCCCCACCTCCTAGTGTCTAAAATGCCTAATACCTGTAAATACCATTGTCATATCATTTTCATCACAAACAACAATGCTTTCTTCATCCTTTATAGAGCCTCCGGGTTGGATAACAGCTGTAACTCCCGCCTTGGCCAAAGCTTGAACTGAATCCGGAAATGGAAAAAACGCATCCGATGCTAAAACTGCTCCCTTTGCATTTTCACCAGCCCTTTCGATTGCCTCTTCAACTGCCCAGACCCGGTTAACTTCACCAAGACCGATACCAACAGTTGCACCATCTCTAGCAATAACAACACCATTGGACTTTATTGCCTTGGCTGCCTTCCAAGCAAACATCATATCATCTAGCTCTTTTTTATTAGGCTCTCTTTTAGTTACAACTTCTAACTCGTCATTAAGAAGTTTAATGTCCCTATCTTGGACTAACATCCCCCCAAGGACCTTCTTAAAATCTTTTTCATTATATCTTGTATGAAGTATATCTTTTATCTCCAATAACCTAACATTCTTCTTCTCAGATAATTTCTCAAAGGCTTCCTTTGAATAACTTGGAGCCATGATAAGCTCTGCAAAGAATTCGGAAATCTTTTCAGCAACATCAATGTCCACTTCCCTGTTTAGGGCAATAATGCCACCAAATATTGAAACAGGGTCGCAATCATAGGCCTTTTGAAAGGCTTCCAATAATGTTTCTCCAATGCCTATTCCACAAGGATTTGCATGTTTAACTGCAACACAGGCAGGCTCTTCAAACATTTTCAAGGCTTCCAAGGCACCATTAGAGTCATTGATGTTGTTAAATGAAAGTTCCTTACCATGCAACTGGACTGCAGAAGTTAAAGTCCCTACAGACTTGTTTGAAGTCCTATAAAAGGCTGCAGATTGATGAGGGTTTTCACCATATCGCAAGCTTTCCCTATCCTTCAAACCTATAGTTAAATAATCCGGGAAGTCAACCCCCTCTACCCTGTTGAAGTAGTCAGAAATAACAGAATCATAATAGGCTGTGAGGTTAAAGACCTTCCTTGCTAAATACCTTCTAGTTTCCTCACTTGTGTCACCATCTTTCCTAATTTCCTCAATAACCCTATCATAGTCAGCAGGGTCTGTAAGAACAGAAACAAACTTATAATTCTTGGCTGCTGCCCTTAACATTGAAGGGCCACCTATATCAATCTTCTCTATTATCTCTTCTTGGCTTGATTTAGGATTAGAAACAGTCTCTTCAAAGGGGTATAGGTTGTTAATAACCATGTCTATTCCTTTTATCCCATGTTCTTTAATAATTTCAGCATCTTCCGGATTGTCCCTCCTATACAAAAGACCACCATGGATGTAAGGACTGAGTGTCTTGACCCTGCCATCTAAAATCTCTGGGAAATTCGTTATCTCATTTATCTCTATACAGTCTATACCTGCCTCTTTTAAAGTTTTATAAGTCCCTCCTGTAGAAATAATCTCCCAACCTAAATCCACTAGCTCCTTGACAAAATCAACAATGCCATCTTTATCATATACGCTTACCAAGGCTCTCTTCATCAATTACCCTCCAAAATTTTTACTCTATTCCCCTCAATCTTTAACCTCTTTTCAGCAAATAATTTAACTGCATAGGGTAAGATTGCATGTTCTAGCTCCAAAACCCTATCAGCAACATCTTGAGCTGTATCATCATCCTCAACACCTGTAGCACTCTGATGAATAATCGGTCCACCATCAGTAATTTCATTTACAAAGTGGACAGTAGCTCCGGTTATCTTTACCCCTCTTTCTATTACAGCTTCATGGACCTTGCTTCCATAAAAACCGTCACCTGAAAAGGCAGGTACTAAAGATGGATGGATATTAATAATCCTATCCTTAAATTCTTTAATAAAATCAGGAGTTAGAATCCTTAAATATCCGGCAAGTACAACCAATTCAACGCCCTTTTCTTTAAAAATCGAAATTATTTTTCCATCATATTCCTCATCTGAAGAGCAGGACTTTCGACTTAAGAAAAGAGCCGGTATCTTCTCATTTTTTGCCCTTTCAAGACCATAGGCCTTCTCCCTGTTGGAAATAACCTGTACTATCTCCCCATTTATGTCATCTGCTTTGATAGAATCAATAATAGCCTGAAGGTTTGAACCTCCTCCAGAAATTAAGACACCTATCTTTAGCATAGTTCAAAAGGCTCCTTGTCTTTTTTTACATCTCCTATTATATAGTAATCTTCCCTTAATTCTTTTAATATTGACTCAGTTTCTGCTAAATCTTCTTTAGAAATGGCAAAGACCATACCTATTCCCATATTAAAGGTAGAGTACATTTCCTCTTCATCAATATTACCTAGTTCTTGTAAGAATAGAAATATCTTAGGCACAGGGAATGAATCCTTTTTTACACTGGCTTTCAAGCCTTCCGGCATCATTCTAGGTATGTTTTCAAAGAAGCCTCCACCGGTTATATGGCAAATACCATTAACCTTAACTTTTTCAATGATATTAAACATGGGCTTGTAATATATCCTTGTCGGTGTAAGGAGAACTTTTCCCACCTTTCCCCCTAACGAATCAACATGGGTATCAAATTCCATTTTCGCATTTTCAAAAACAAGTTTTCTTACTAGGGAAAAACCATTTGAATGGACACCGGAAGAAGGCAATCCTATCAGGATATCGCCCTCATTGATTGCAGACCCGTCAATTATATTTTTCTTGTCCACAACTCCCACAACAAAGCCGGCCATGTCGAAGTCGTCCCCTTCATAAAATCCCGGCATTTCGGCTGTTTCTCCACCAATTAAAGCACATCCGGACTTAACACATCCCTCTGCAATGCCTTCAACGATTGTAGCCATCTTTTCCGGAACTGTATTTGAAGAAGCTATATAGTCCAAGAAAAATAAGGGTTTTGCCCCTTGACATAGGACATCATTAACACACATGGCTACTAAGTCCTCGCCAACTGTGTCATAAATTCCTGACATAATAGCAAGCTTTAACTTAGTCCCGACCCCGTCTGTTCCTGAAACCAAAACCGGCTCTTCATATTTTTTAGTATCCAATTGGAATAGCCCGGCAAAACCACCAATACCGGATAAGACCCCTTCAGTGTGGGTCTTACCTATAAACTTTTTAATTAGCTCAACTTCTTTGTACCCCGCTTCTTTATCTACGCCGGCGGACTTGTATGTTTCTTTTTTCATCTTAACATATTATTCATCTTGGACACTTCGTCCGAGAGTTCCAACTTATATTCTTTAAATTCTGCCCTCAATTCCGGATACTTCGTAGCAAGTATCTGAACTGCAAGTAAGCCTGCATTTTCTGCCCCATTAATTCCAACTGTAGCTACAGGGACACCCTTTGGCATTTGAACAACAGAAAGAAGTGAGTCCAAGCCATCTAAAGTAGATGATTGAGCCGGTAACCCTATTACCGGAAGTATTGTTACTCCAGCTATAATACCTGCTAAGTGGGCAGCCTTGCCTGCTATGGCTATTATTACCTCTATTCCCTTTTCTTCGGCCTCTTCAGCAAAATTTAATGTCGCATAAGGAGTCCTGTGAGCCGATAAAACTCTCATTTCAACATCCACACCAAATCTTCTTAAAGTCGATAGGACCCTATCGCCTAGTTCTCTATCTGAAATACTTCCCATTACTACAGCAACTTTCATAGTAATCCCTCCTATTGTATAATTATTGCTCTTCCACTTTCTTTATCTTACCAGTTAAAGTTTTGAAAGTCAATAAAAAAGTAGGGATTTACCCTACTTTAAAAGTCCTATTTTTTCTTCTATTTCGTCAAGCAAGTCATAGTTTTTTAACATCTTTTCTGACTCCAGTATATCTGCTTGGAATGCCTTGTCATTAGAACGGTATTCTACCTTCTTTCTAAAATTATCATACAGGATTTTTGTTCCTTGTCCTAAACCCTTGTTACCTCTAAGGTCAAGAGCTTGACAGGCAGTTAACAACTCCATTCCCAATACATTTCTTGCATTAAATAAAATCTCTGTAGCCTTTCTTGCAGCTATAGTCCCCATAGAAACATGGTCTTCTTGATTTGCAGAAGAAGGTATTGAGTCGACACTTGCAGGATGAGCAAGGACCTTGTTCTCTGAAACTAAACTTGCTGCAGAATATTGAATAATCATAAAGCCGGAATTAAGTCCGCCACATTCGGCTAAAAATGCCGGTAATCCTTCTGATAAAGCAGGGTTTACTAGCTTCTCCAGCCTTCTTTCAGAAATGTTTGCATACTCTGATAAAGCAATTCCTAAAAAGTCAAAAGCAAGTGCCATAGGTTGCCCATGGAAGTTCCCTCCGGAAATAGCATCTCCATCCCCTGGGAAAATCAATGGGTTATCCGTCGCTGCATTCATTTCCTTTTCAACCTTATCCCTCACATATTCTATAGCATCTTTTGACGCACCATGAACTTGAGGTATACATCTTAAAGTATAAGAGTCTTGAACCCTAATTTCTCCTTGACAGCTTGTGTTGTTTGAATCTTTAAGTATTCTTAAAAGGTTATCTGCAGCATCCATTTGTCCCGATTGGTTTCTAACCTCGTGGACTCTTGGGTCATAGGCATCAGTTATTCCATTCATAGCTTCAACAGTCATTGAAGCAATAAGGTCTGCATACTTAGAGAGTTTAATTGCATCATAAACAACAAAGGCCCCTATTGATGTCATTACCTGTGTCCCATTTATTAAGGCAAGACCTTCCTTTGAAGTGAGTTCAACAATTTTAATATTTGCCCTTTCCATTGCCTCTCTTCCAGGCATTCTTTCGCCCTTGTAAATCGCTTCACCTTCACCTATCATAACAAGAACCATATGTGATAGAGGTGCAAGGTCTCCACTAGAGCCCAAGGACCCTTTTTCAGGTATTATAGGATGGACTCCCTTGTTAAGCATATCTATAAGTGTTGAAACAGTCGATAGTCTTATGCCAGAATTACCCTTGGCTAAAGCATTGGCCCTTAGCAGCATTACACCCCTTGAAACTTCTTCAGATAATGCCTTGCCTACCCCACAAGCATGGCTTAAAATAAGGTTTCTTTGAAGTGTCTTAGCATCTTCCTTAGAAATACTTACATCAGAAAATTTACCAAAGCCAGTTGTCAAACCGTAAATAACCCTCTCTTCCTCAACAGCTGTATCTACAAAGCCCCTAGCTTGGTTAATTCTTGCTACAGCTGGGTCAGCTATCTTTACTAATTCTCCATTTCTTGCAATTTTAATAAATTTTTCTAGAGTAAGGTTGCTACCATCGATTTCAATTCTTACGCTATCCATTACTTCCTCCTTAAGTTAAATTGTTATCGCTTTACTTAGTGAAAGAAAAAGTCGCAGCTAAACTGCGACCTAAAAATTTATTTTTTCTTTTATACTAAACATAGCAATCACCACTTTTCGATATATGATAATATTACCACATTTTTGATAAGAATTAAAGATAATTTTACATTTTATTTTACAAGATATTTTTTTCTGATTATTCACTCAATACCACTGAACAAATACATTGCCTTTGTAATTAATAAACTAATAATTGAAAAAATTATAATTACAAAAAATGATGTAGCAAAATTTCCACCTGAATTTTTCATTAATAGAACAGAAATACTTGGCCCTATAGTTGCTGAAATAATAATTTGTAGGTTCATCATGCTCAAATTCAAGGAATAATATTCAGACCCGTACCTATTTTTTACTATGGCAGATGACAGGGTAGGTGCACCTCCATAACTCATCCCACATGCTAATATACCTAGCAGTACAGGAATGAAAATATTGAACTTGGCACCAATATACATAAGAAGTCCTGAGAGCAATAATATAAAACCATTTATATATACAGACCTTTTATCCCCAAATTTATCATAGACTGCTCCAAGTGCAACTCTTCCCAAGCCATTGAATACTGAAATTAGTAATCCTATAATTGCCGGAGCTCCAAAGGCCTCCGCAATCCCTGCTGCATTTCCTATCACCATTAAACCACAGGAGCTAATGAGTATAGTCCATAATACAAATAACCAAAAAAAATTATCCTTCAAGACCTCTGTAGGTCTATAATTTTTCTCTTCATTGCTAACGAGCTTGTCTTTATTTGCTTGTGTTTGAACTTTATCTGGTTCTTTCAACAAAAAAGTACAGATAATCATTGCTAGAGGTACAGAAAGGGCAAGAATGAAAAAAGTTTGTAAAATACCAAAAGCATTGGCCAGTTTCGACGCCAAAGCTCCAAGTATTAAGCTTCCAAAACCATAGCTCATTAATAAGACACCGGATGCAAAGCCAGCCCTGTCTGGGAACCATTTAATAACTGACCCTAAAATTGTATTATATGAAATACCTACGCCAAAACCAGATAATACCCCATAGAAAATATATAGTTTGACTGGAACATTCCTTGGGCTTGAAGGGTTTATTTGTGATATTAAGAAAAAACCAATCCCTAATAGTATTGCTGAAAATATTAACCTTATCCTATAGCCAAGCTTTCCTGAAAGAAAGCCACTAAAAATCCCACCCAAGCAAAAGAATATTAAGGAAATAGTGAAGGTTAAAGAGAGGTTTTCTTCTGTTAACATAGAAAATTCTTGCCTTAGAGGAGCCTTGAATATGGACCATGCGTAAATTAAGCCTGCAAATAACAGAATTGCTGCTCCAAGACCTAAGTGCAAGTATTTAATATCTTTTTTCATCTTCCACTCCTTCTTTATAATTGTTTTTTTATTTCTTGAAAGAAATTATACACTATAAGAAAAATTAAATAAAGAAAAATGTTATTTTTTATTATTGAGATTAGTTATTCTTTGAAGGGGTAAAAGTTGTATAGATAAAAAAGGAGGTTTTGTAATTGAGTAAAAGGAATAAGATTATTGAGTACGCGATGAATATGGAAAAAAGGTCTATGGAGTTTTATCAAATGTATAAAGAAAAAGTCTCAAACAAAGAAACTAAGGACCTTTTTGAAAGATTAGAAAAGATGGAAGAAGAACATTACCATCTCCTAAAGAGAAGTTTAGAAAGCCTAGAGGCTAACAAAAGTCTTGATGACATTAACCTAGATTTGGGTGATGGGGAAGAAATCTTGGAAAAGGGTAGCGAAGGACTAAAGGGCTTTAACCTTGAACAAAGTATGACAGACCTGCCTATCTTAAGAATGGCTTATCAAATGGAGTCTGATTTTGCAAAATACTACAAGGTTGCTTCAGAAAAGGAAAGTGACCCGGAAGCTAAAAGGATTCTTCTATCCCTATCTAAGTGGGAAGATACCCATGAAGAATTATTTGCAGGCCTAGTTGAAAATTCTATGAAGGCTCTTTGGGCAGACCAAGGTTTTGCACCATTCTAAATAATTACAATTTTAAAAGGGGCTTGAAGCCCCTTTTATATTTCTTTTACTATCGAATAGTTCTTGTGTATTAGTTTCCATTAAATACAAATGGCATAATAATCGAGTTGTTGAGATTAGTCCCATCCCGAGCTAATACTCCTTGTTTGACCACAACAAAATATGTCTTTCCTAGGACATAAGGATCACTTTCTGGTAAAATAGTTATCCTTATAGCCCTTCCACCATCTAATACATCATATTTTTTTTTAATTTCTTCTGTTCCAATATCCCGAGTTATAATAAACTTATCAGCAAAATCTTCCAATGTATAACCGGCAGTTGCTATTGGCTTGTTAAATCTTATAGTCCAAGAATACTTGTCATATGGAGCTGTTTTTTTAGACCAAATGTCTGTATTAACAAGCCCAAAATCCCTAATTATATCTTGAATTATTTCTGAGTCACTTTTCGGTGGGTCTGGGTCTACCGGTGGGTCCGGGTCTATTGGAACATCCGGAAGGCCTGCCCCGTTAAATAAGTCATACTTCTCTTCTTCTGTATAGATTTTACCATATCCTGTATAATAATAACCACTTGGTGCAACTGGATTCTGCACTCCAATTCCACCATTTCTTGCAGGTGCTACAGCAATAGGAAAGCCTTTTTCCGGAAAATGTGTACCCGACATACTTGAATTGGGTACCAAGAAAAATTCATAAGAAACTAAATTTTTAAAGTCAGCACTCCCACTATCAAAAATCGGATCATCATAGGTGAGGTCAATATTATACCATTGACCATCTAGTTGGACCAGATTCCATGCATGGGACACCTTTCTATTATTCAAGCTGTCATAAGCATCTCCATGAACAATTCTTACAGGGACTCCAAGCTCTTTCATATAATTATAGAAGAGCATTGCATAGGACTGGCATAAACCCCTTCCACTCTCAATTATGTGAACAGGACTATTGTAGTTTAAATCATAAGTCGTTTCTAAAATTATCCTATCATGTACTCTTTTCACCTTTTCATAAGGGCTTAGCCCAACAAGTTTCATTTGAGCAATATTCTGAGAGATTTCTCTTCGCATATTATCATCCTGTGCCTTAGTATGGAGCTGAGTCATTTGTATCACAGAATAGCCGCTAGGATAACTGTTTCCGCCTAGAATTTGCCCTAAAAACCTTTCATAGTCATTGTATTCTGAAACAGTATCATGATAATTGTTAATCCCTTGATAGACTTGTTCATATAATGCCGGCGGATAAGTAAACCTGACCTGCGATTCAAAATTATTAATAGCTTCCGAAATTTTCTTTACAATTTCATCCGAAGAACTTATATAGTATTCTCCTGCTGCCTGCAAAGGTGCACTTATGAGTAGTAATAACAGCATTACAGTTGCTAATATCCTTTTAAAGTTTCTCATTAATATCCCTCCATTTAAATATAATAACTCAAACTTCGCAGTTTAAAAACACTTCTTACCTCCGTCATTGCTAGGGCTTTAGCCCGAAGCAATCTAGGTGATAAAAGATTAACTTTGTCTCCTCCGGATTGCTTCGCAACGCTTACAATGACGATGTGTGAAGTTTGAATATAATAAAATAATTATACCATAAAATAATAGCTTATTCTAGCATTGCAATAAAGTTTTATAACCTTTCATTGGTCCCGCCTCCTTAATAAAATATTTATACTGGTATTGTATCATATTTTATTTTTAATTCCCTTGTCATTATGAATTTGTCAATGACAATTATTTTGACAACTATTGCCAGAAATATAAAAGCAAATAATAAAACAGAAAAATTACCTTATTACAGCACCATAATAAAAGATCACAAGACTATAATAATATTATTGGCTGGAAGCCTTCCTAAGCTTTAAATAATGAATAAAGACCATCACTACTGCAATAAAGCCTATATAGCCAGTTATAGGGTAGATTACTCCAATAAGTTCCTTAAAGCCCACTGCGCTAAGAAAGTAGGCAATCAAAAGCAAGACTAAATTCAACTTCCAGCCAGTCAAGCTTCCAATCCTATTTACCTTCACTGTAAAGGTGAATAATAGGTTTACTATACAGCCAAAGAAACCTGCCAACAGTAGAATTGAGAAAGACTTTTCCAGTACCGGGCTTATCTTTCCTGCTATTACAAGCATGGGAAAGGAAACATTTTGGACATCCGGAAAGTGGATTATCATCTGGTAGGTCATGGATACAATAATTAATAGATAGATAAAAATACCAAGACCTGAACCTTTTATTAGTGTCTTCTTGTCTGTTTTCTCATACATGGCATTAAAAACAGCAATTGCCACAATAATATTATAGGCCATAAAGGACAGCATAGATAAAAAGAAATTGCCAAGCAAGGGATTGTCAGCAGTATTAGCTATTGAAAAAAATTCACCCGACCCTTTAAAGCCACCAAAAACAGAAATTATCACAAGGAGTATTGTAAGTCCCGGCATAATTATATTCATGCTCTCTGAAACGCCCTTGGCTCCAAAGTTGGCTATAATAAAAACAGGTATTATAACAATAAAGGAAGCCAATCTCTCGTCAATTCCTGTTAACTCTTCTAAGAGCGACCCAAAACCTGCTATCATTATTATTACAACTGAAAAAAAGAAGGCATTAAAGAAGGAAGAGAAAAATTTTCTAAAAAAAGTCTTGTCCCCTGCAATAATATTCTCTATACCTACATCCCCTGTCTTTCTAACAATGAATATTGATATAAGTGTGATAGAAAAAAATAAGATTCCACAAATAATTTCTGCCAATATTCCATAACCACCAAACTTGGCAAAGAATTGCATTATTTCCTGTCCTGATATGAAGCCTGCACCTGCAAAAGACCCCACATATGCAAAAGCGATTTTTCTTATACTCTTTTCCTTCATTTTATCTCCTAAAAGTGTTATAATCTATAGTTGTATATTTTAATGAAATTATATCATTTATAAATAAGTAATTCAATAAAGAGGTGAAATATATGTCTGAAATAAAAAGATATAGGGCTGAAGACTTTGATATAGTAGTTGTAGGTGGAGGGCATGCCGGCACGGAGGCTGCCCTTGCCGGTGCAAGGATGGGAATGAAAACCCTGATGATGACCATGAACTTAGATGCCATAGTAAACCTTGATTGTAATCCCAACATTGGTGGAACAGGCAAGGGACACCTAGTTCGTGAAATAGATGCACTTGGTGGAGAGATGGGCAAGAATATTGACAAGACCTTTATTCAAATGAGGATGCTCAACCTGTCAAAGGGACCTGCAGTCCACTCCTTAAGGGCACAAACCGATAAAAGGTCTTACCATGACGAGATGAAGAAGGTCTTGGAAAATGAAGAAAATTTAACCTTAAAGCAGGATGAGGCTGTGGACCTGATAGTTGAAGATGGGGAGATAAGGGGTGTAGTTGCAAGGACCGGGGCTATCTACTCCTGTAAGGCTGCTATTCTGGCAACAGGAACTTATTTGAGGGGGAGGGTCTTTTATGGAGAGGTGGACTTTGAATCCGGACCTCTTGGTAAGTTTCCTGCTATGCTCTTGACATCTGCCCTCCAAAGACTAAATATTCCAATTAGAAGGCTAAAAACAGGGTCTCCTGCAAGGGTCCACTCTGACTCTTTGGACTATTCTGTAATGGAACCACAAAAAGGTGATGAAGAGATAGTTCCATTTTCCTTTATGAACATGGACGACGACTTTACACCTAGCCTTCCTCAGGTAGACTGTCACCTCACCTATACAAGTCCCGAAATGCATGACTTCATCAGGGCAAATATCCACTTATCAAAGATGTATAAGGGGGAAATTGAAGGGGTCGGGCCAAGATACTGCCCGTCCATTGAAGACAAGGTCTTTAGGTTTAAAGATAAGGAGAAACACCAAGTATTCATTGAGCCGGAGGGGCTTTCAACCAAGGAAGTCTATGTTCAAGGTGTGAGTTCTGCCCTGCCTGAAGCAGTGCAAATAGAAATGTATAAAAAGATAATCGGTCTTGAAAATGTTAAGTTTATGCGACCTGCCTATGCCATAGAATACGATGCAATTGATGCCAGAGAATTGAAGCTTACACTTGAGCATAAGAGGGTTAAAAACCTATTTTTCGCCGGACAAATCAATGGGTCATCCGGCTATGAGGAAGCTGGGGCTCAAGGAATAATGGCGGGGATAAACGCTGTCCTTAACATTAAGGGGGAAGAAACCTTTACACTGGACAGGTCGGAAGCCTACATCGGCGTTCTAATTGACGACCTTACAACTAAGGGGTCAGATGAGCCTTATAGGATGATGACAGCTAGGGCAGAGTATAGGCTCTACTTAAGGCAGGACAATGCTGACCTTAGGTTGACAGAAAAATCATATAAAATTGGATTAGCCACAGATGAAAGGTATAAAAGGATGGTTGATAAAAAGACAGCAGTTGAGCGTGAGATTGAAAGATTAGAAAATACTAGACTCAAGGCAAGCGAAGGGCTGAATAATTACCTAGAAGAAAGGTCTTCTGCACCAGTTGCCAATTCAATTACCCTAGCAGAATTATTAAAAAGACCGGAAATAACATATGATGATATGATTATAGTCGACCCTGACCGTCCTTCATTGCTTAAAGAATATAGGATGCAGGTGGAAATCCAAACAAAGTATGAGGGTTATATAAATAAGCAAATGGCAGAAATTGCCAGATTTAAAAAGATTGAACAAAGGATGCTGGGCCAAGACTTTGATTACACAGAGGTAAAGAACCTTAGCAACGAAGGAAGGGAAAAGCTCATAAACTTTAAACCCGATACGCTTGGGCAGGCTTCAAGAATAACTGGGGTCTCACCGGCTGATATAAATATGATACTGATACACTTGGAAAAGAGGAATAAGAAAAATGGATAAAAGGCTCTTGTTAGAGGAAATAGGAAAATTTAATTTAAACCTTGCTAGTGAACAAATGGACCTGTTGGAAAAGTTTGAAAAAATAATGCTTGAAAAAAACAAGGTCATGAACCTCACAAGGATAACAGGTGAGAGAGACCTTACAATTAAACACTTTGCAGACTCCCTATCCCTATTGTCCTTAAATGTTTTTAAAGAAGGACAAAGCCTACTGGATATAGGGTCAGGAGCAGGCTTCCCCGGTATACCTCTTAAAATTGCCATGCCTGGCCTTAAAATTACCCTACTTGATAGCTTAAATAAAAGGGTAAGATTCCTAAATGAAGTCGTTGAAATACTCTCTCTTGAAGAGATTAAAGCCATCCACGGCAGGGCAGAAGAACTTGGTAAAACAGAAGTGAGAGAGTCCTTTGATATAGTTGTTTCCCGTGCTGTTGCAAGGCTAAATACACTGGTTGAATATTCCTTACCCTTTGTAAAGGTCAGAGGCTACTTTATAGCTATGAAAGGTGACTATAAAGAGGAATTGGAAGAAGCTAAAAAAGCAATCAGCTTATTAGGCGGAGAAATTTGTGAAACAAAAGAAGTACCTTTAGCAGATGACATTTCCCATAGCTTAATTGTAATAAAAAAAATAAAAAAGACACCGGACAAGTATCCTAGGTCCGGTGGTCAAATAAAAAAATCACCTATAAAATAAGAACCGCCATTTCGGCGGTCCTTTTTTTACAAAATATCTTATGTTATTGTACCGGAACTTCTACATCTTCGTCCAGCCAGACTCCTCTTTCCTTTAATTCTTCAATCTTTTCAGGAGTAAGCTTCTTCATTGAGAATCCTGTGAAACCCCATAGGATAGAAATTAGTGGATTTATCCAGTTTAAGAAAGAATAAGGAATATAGGTCCATGGGTCAAGTCCTAGGAAGTTTATCATGGTAGCACCACAGGTGTTCCATGGAATAAATGGTGATGTCAATGTACCCGAATCTTCCAGACAACGTGATAGGTTGACTGGGTCTAAGCCCCTCTTTAAGAATTCCTCCCTGAACATTCTTCCTGGGATAACTATTGATAGGTATTGGTCTCCTGAGATAACATTGATACCTATACAAGTGAAGATTACAGCTATAACTAATGAACCTGTTGACTTTGCAAGTTTAAGTATTTGGTTAGCAAGTGCTCCAAGCATACCTGTCTTTTCCATAGCTCCACCAAATAACATGGCACAGATAATCAGTGATATTGTCCACATCATTGAATCCATACCACCCCTGCTCAATAATTCGTTTACAAATTCAGACTCAGTTGCTGCTTCATATCCATAGTGAAGTGCATTTACCATATCCCCAATTGATGCTCCTTCAAAAATTATAGCTCCAAGTCCACCTAATAAGGCACCTATGAATA
>JAAYNG010000001.1 GCA_012520935.1 Tissierellia bacterium
AAGTCAAATTCTTCCCCTTGAACTTCTTTAACTTCCAAGCTGTCTGCCAGGGTTTCATTCATTATTATATCCTTATATTCTCCCACTGCCTTTTCAATTGCTTCTGTTCCCTTGTAGGCAATTTTAATCCTATCCATAACTTCAAGCCCTGTTGTCTTTCTCATGTTTTGGATTTTAGAGATAAATTCTCTTACATAGCCTTCATCTATTAAGGCTTGGTCCAGTTTTGTATCTAGGATTAGGAAGACTCCATTTTCCATTTGGACATCGAAGCCTTCCTTGGCAGAAATTCTCAGGTCGATATATTCTCTTAGGATTTCTGTATCTTCTCCGTCAAGCTTAAGTGTAAGCTTTCCTTCCTTTTCCAACTTATCCATAAATTCTTTAGGGTCAACTTCATTCAATACTTTTTGGAAGGTCTTTATTTTACCACCAAGTATCTTTCCAGCCTCTTTATAGTCCGGTTTCAAGGAGTAGTCCATAAAGCTTGCAATATTCTTTTCAAAGACAACTTCCTTAACATTCAATTCTTCCATTAATAGTGGAGTAAGGTCTTTAATCTTTTCCTCATACCTTCCATCTATTAGGATTTCTGATAGGGGTTGCCTAACCTTTAATTGAACTTTTTCCCTTGAAGCCCTTCCCAAAGTAACCAAAGTCCTTACAAGGTCCATTCTTTCTTCAATTTCAGGTTCTATAAAGCTTGTGTCAGCTTCCGGATAGTATTCTATATGGACAGATACGCCATCTGTAAGCTTCCTATAGAGGTCTTCAGCTATAAAAGGTGTAAATGGAGCGATTAGTTTTGCAACTCCAAGTAAGACTTCATAAACTACCTTGAAGGCAACTTTCTTATTTTCATTTTCTTCTTTTTGCCAGAACCTTCTTCTGGTCCTTCTGATATACCAGTTGGAGAAGTCTTCTATTACAAAGTCAGAGATATCTCTTACTACCTTGGTGAGCTCAAATATGTCCATATTCTTGCTGGCTGAATCCAAGAGGTTGTGGTACTTTGAAAGTAGCCACTTGTCAATTTCTTCCAAGGCATCCCTGTTCAAGTCGTAAGAACTTGGGTCAATCTTCTCTGTTCCTGTATATAGTGAGAAGAAGTTATAGATATTCTTTATTGAACGGAAGAATTTTGATTCCACTTCCTTTAGTCCGTCTTCGTCAAACTTAGTAGGTATCCATGGTGGAGACACATAGATTAAATACCATCTTAGGACATCGGCTCCGTATTCTTCAAACAAGTCAAATGGGTCTACTGTATTTCCTCTGGACTTGGACATCTTCTTGCCATCCTTATCCAAAACTAAGTCGTTAACAAGTACATTCTTATATGGAGATTTTCCGGTCATATAGGTGGAAATCGCCATTAGCGAGTAGAACCAGCCCCTAGTTTGGTCGATACCTTCGCAGATAAAGTCTGCCGGGAATAATTGGTCAAAGTCCTCCTTGTGTTCAAATGGGTAGTGCCATTGGGCAAAAGGCATGGCTCCTGAGTCAAACCAAACATCAATTACCTCAGGCTCTCTAGTCATCCTGCCACCACAGGAACATTCAAAATGGACATCGTCCACATAAGGCCTGTGAAGTTCAATGTTTTCATCTATATCTTCAATTGCCCTGTCAACTAATTCCTTGATTGAACCTACAGACTCAACCTTGCCACACTCTTCACACCTCCATAGCGGAAGTGGTGTTCCCCAGTATCTGGACCTGGAAATAGCCCAGTCTTGTAGGTTTTCAAGCCAGTTGCCAAATCTTTTTTCACCCACGAACTCAGGGAACCAGTTGACATTATTGTTGTTTTCAACCAGTTGGTCCTTAATTTTAGTCATCTCTATATACCAAGAAGGCTTGGCATAATATAGTAGGGGGGTCCTACACCTCCAACAATGTGGATAGTTGTGGTCTATTTTATATTTTCTAACTAAGAGTCCTTGTTCCTTTAGCCATTTAATAATTTCCGGGTCGGCATCCATTACAAACATTCCTTCCCAGTCTGTTTCAGTGAACTTTCCGTCATCATTTACAGGGTTTACTACCGGCAGGTCATACCTAGTTCCTGTGTTGTAGTCGTCTTCACCAAAGGCAGGTGCTGTATGGACAATACCGGTACCATCATCTATAGTAACATAGTCGGCTAAGGTTACAAAAAAGGCTTTTTTATTGGTCTTAATCATTGGAATTAATTGTTCATACTCTATATGTTCCAGGTTTTTACCCTTCATTGTTTCCAGAACTTCAAAGTCTTCTCCTAGATTTTTTTCAGCCAAGGCCTTTGCTACATAGTAGACCTTGCCATCGTCTGCCTTAGCCTTGATGTAGTCAACTTCCGGATTTACTGTAAGGGAAACATTAGAAGGAAGGGTCCAAGGGGTTGTGGTCCATGCAAGGAAGTACTCATCTGCGTCCTTTCTCTTAAACCTGACAGTAACTGATTCAGTTTTAATTTCTTCATAGCCTTGGGCAACCTCGTGGGAAGCAAGACCTGTTCCACACCTGGCACAGTATGGGAGTATCTTGTGTCCTTCGTAAAGCATATCGTCTTTATACATACTGTCAAGTATATGCCAACAAGACTCTATATATTCATTTTCCAGAGTTATATATGGGTCGTCCAGGTCAACCAAGTAGGCCATGTCTTCTGACATTTCACGCCATAATTTTTCGTAGACAAAGACTGACTCTCTACATTCTTTATTGAAAGCCTCTATCCCATAATCTACTATCTCGTGCTTGTCTTTTAATCCCAACTTCTTCTCCACCTCTATCTCTACAGGTAGTCCGTGGGTGTCCCAGCCGGCCTTTCTCTTAACTTGGTAGCCCTTCATGGTCTTATACCTACAAGTTAAGTCCTTTAGTGTCCTAGCCATAACATGGTGGATACCCGGTCTTCCATTTGCAGTTGGTGGTCCTTCATAAAATACATATTTGTTTTTTGGGTCTCTTTCGGTAACGCATAGGCGGAGCAGGTCTATTTCATCCCAATACTTAGAAATTTCCCTCTCCCTGTCAAAGGTTTTGACCTTTGAAAATTCTTCATATGTTCTCAAGTTTTCATTCATCTCCTTCTTAAAAATAATAAAAAAGCCCCGATATAAAATCGGGACGATAAAATCGCTATACCACCCATAGTGGGGACCGATAACGGGGTCAGCGTCTAAAAGATACTCAGGGGTGATCTTCAGATGGGACCTTGAGTCTTTTCACCAACCAGACCCTCTCTAAAAAGTATCGTCACCTTACTCTTCCCTTCAAAGTCATAAGTTATTATACCCTCAAAAGATAAAAAAGTCAAGATTATAAATTAAAAAGGTCAAGTATTGTTAATGATTTACGGTATAATATTTAAGCTGTCTGAACCCTCACAATACAAATATATAGAGGGGAGGTGTCTAAATGGATACATTGTCAAACCTAATTGTATCCATCATGGCAGGTATAATTTCATATTATATCTGCAAATGGCTAGATGGAAACAGTAAAGACAGTTAGCCTAAATAAAAAACCGAGGAATGCAGTCCTCGGTTTTTTTGTGTCTAAATGTTTTTGTCAAACCTTTTTACGAATATATTATACCCTAAATTCTAAAAAATATCAACTTCTAATTAAAACAATCCGTTTCCAAATATTCCTGCACCGGCGAATACTAGGGATACAATTGTCATTAACTTGATTAATATATTTAATGAAGGTCCTGATGTGTCTTTGAAAGGGTCGCCTACTGTGTCGCCTGTAACTGCAGCCTTGTGAGCTTCGCTTCCCTTTCCGCCATGTGTTCCACCTTCTATATACTTCTTAGCGTTATCCCATGCTCCACCTGAGTTTGACATGAAGATAGCCATCAGTACACCTGTAACCAAGGCACCGGCCAGAAGTCCACCTAGAGCTTCTGCTCCAAGTAATACCCCTATTAGTACCGGAACGACTACTGCTAAAAGTCCGGGCACTATCATTTCTCTTAGGGCAGCACTTGTTGAAATGTCAACACATTTTGCGTATTCAGGTGTTTGTGTTCCTTCCATAATGCCTGGTAATTCTCTAAATTGTCTCCTTACTTCTTCAATCATTGAGAAGGCAGCCTTACCTACGGCTGACATTGTTAAAGCCGAGAATACAAATGGCAACATGCCACCGATGAATAAACCTGCAACGACCTTTGGTTGAGTTACATCTATTGCCTTCAATTCAACTACATTAGTATAGGATGAGAATAGGGCAAGGGCAGTTAGGGCTGCTGACCCTATTGCAAACCCCTTACCTATAGCTGCAGTTGTATTACCAACTGAGTCCAAGTGGTCTGTGATTTCTCTTACTTCGTCCGGAAGTTCACACATTTCTGCGATACCACCGGCATTGTCAGCTATCGGACCATAGGCATCAACTGCAATTGTCATAGCGGCTGTTGAAAGCATACCTACTGCTGCTAAGGAAATTCCATAAAGTCCATATAGAGAATTTTCCGTTCCGCCTGCCGCAAAGTAAGCTACAATAATACCAATTGCTATAACTATAATTGGAATAGCTGTTGATTCCATACCTACTGATAGACCGGCGATGATGTTTGTTGAAGCTCCAGTTTCTGATTCTGCAGCTATTCTTTGTACATACTTATGTTCGTCTGATGTATAAATTTCAGTTACCTTTGCAATTATCAAACCTACAACAATACCTGCAAGTATTGCAAAGAAAGGTTTAGAAGTTCCTAAAAAGTAGCCTGACAGGAAGTAGCCTGCTATCATTGTTGCTATTGAGCTTACAATTGTTCCGGTGTTAAGTGCCTTTTGAGGGTCTTTATCACCCTTTACAAAGAACACACCTATAATTGAAGCCAGTATTCCCACTGCAGCAAGGGCAATGGCATAATGAGCTCCGGCATCAGAATAAGCAACTACACCAAGTGTAATAGCTGAGATTATAGCTCCAACATATGATTCAAATAAGTCTGCACCCATACCTGCAACATCCCCAACATTGTCCCCAACATTGTCTGCAATAACTGCAGGGTTTCTTGGGTCGTCTTCCGGAATTCCAGCTTCTACCTTACCAACAAGGTCAGCTCCAACGTCAGCAGCCTTAGTATAGATACCGCCACCAACTCTTGCAAATAATGCGATAGATGATGCTCCAAGTCCAAAACTTGTAACAATTCCAGCATCTCCGATAATCATATATAATGCCGAAACACCTATGATACCAAGACCTACAACGCACATACCCATAACTGCACCGCCGGAGAAGGCAATATCAAGAGCCTTGCCCATGCCGGATTCCTTTGCTGCATTGGCAGTTCTAACATTAGCCTTTGTAGCAGCCTTCATACCGATATAGCCTGCTAACATTGAAAAAATCGCCCCTATCAAGAAGCTAATTGAGTCCTTAATGCTTAGCATAAATGTTAATATAAAAAATAATACAACTATAAATATAGCTAGGGCCTTATATTCCCTCTTTAAAAAAGCCATTGCACCTTCTTGGATGTAACCGGAAATTTCTTTCATCCTATCATTTCCGGCACTTGCCTTATTAATTGTTGAGAATTTATACAAGGCAAAAACAAGGGCTAATGCACCAATAGCAATGGCTATTAAAAACACACTGTCCATTAAAAATCCTCCTTATTTTATCATTAATAATCCTAATGTTGAAACCATAAATATTACTGTAGAAACAACAGTTATCCTTTTTAATGTAAATTCTTTACCCCTACCTTGGTTTGGACCCCAAATCGGCTCGGAAGGGATGAAGGTAGCGTTTCCTCTTTCTTGCCCATCTTGCATAGCAACAGATATGATTATGCTAAGGCTAGAAAGCAATATTATTATAGACATTAATGTAGTCATCTTGACACCTCCCATCTTTTTTCGTAACAAATGGTATTCTATCATAAATAGGAATTAAAATCAACTATAAAAAAAGCTAATTAATATAAAAAAACCTTTAGAACAAGCTTGCTTTAATTCACTATAGAGTTGCAATAAGGACACCTGCCCGAGAAGCCTTTTCTAATCTCAACTTTTGCCCCACAACTTTTGCATATTACTTGTTCAATAGCAACAACTGTCTTCTTCTTTGCACCTATTAAAACAATATCTCCAGTTTTTTCATCTAGGGAAACATTTTTAAAAAGTCCCTTGCCAAGTTCCTTATTTTCAACTTATTAATTTTTCCTGTTTCTAGGTACATTTTAAATGCTCCCTTCCAAAAAAATATAAAATCAATGATTTCGTAGGGGCGGTTACTAACCGCCCCTACGCTTGAAGAAAAATTACTTTTGACACCTTAATCCTTTATATTATTATACCATATGCTTAAGTTTTTTGTTTGCTTTTTTTATATATTGTGATGTGTTATAATGATTATATATTTATTATTTAAGGAGGAGATATTATGGCACTACCAGCTTGTCCAAAGTGTGGCGAGAACTTAACTTACGAAGATGGACACATGTATATCTGCCCTATATGTTTCCATGAATGGACAGACCAGTGTATGAAAGAGGCAGAAGAGGCCAGCAAGGTCAGGGATGTTAATGGCAACGAACTAGTTGATGGCGACAGCGTTACAACTATCAATGACCTAAAGACAGGGAATAGTACCATAAAAAAAGGAACAAGGGTTAAAAATATTAGGATTTTAGACCAAGAGGTAGATGGACATAACCTGTTAGCTAAGATTGATGGGATTGGAGAGGTATATTTAAAGGGTTCAGTAGTTAAAAAGTAGGGGTGGATATTATCCACCCCTATAATAATGCTTGCATTTATAAATTTTTAAACTTTTGAGTTAGCTTATTTTGTTTTTTTTAACTTCTTTACATGATCTTTTATCCTATCAAAGGTTTCCTCGCTAATAACATGCTCTATCCTGCAAGCATCTTCCTCTGCAGTTTCCGGAGAGGTTCCTATCAATTGGAAAAAGTCTGTAAGGGCAATGTGCTTTTCATAAATGTCCTTTGCTATTTCTTCACCCTTTTTTGTAAAGTCTATATGACCCTTATCATCAATGGTAATATAACCATCATCTTTTAGTATATTGACAGCTCGGCTAATACTTGGCCTGCTATAGTTTAAATAATTTGCAATATCAATTGAACGAACATTTTCCATTTCTTTTTTTAATAATAAAATTGTTTCCAGATACATTTCTCCAGATTCTAAAATACTCATTTTTACCTCCTTTAATGCAATAGTTAGTCCTAACTAATAATATTATAACATATTTCGAAGTATTTTTATTGATTATTTATAATTTTTTATTGACAATAAAAGAAAATTAGCGTATACTAACATTGGTTAGCTTAGACTAATTATTTTTTCGATTTTTCATTATTTCATTTAAATAATGAGAATTTATTAAATTTATCCTATTACATTTTTAAAGATATTATTTATTTTTGTTATCGCGAGGGTAAGCGTGGCGATTCAGTATAATTTATTGAGCGTGGGATATAAAAATTCCTCTGGATTGCTTTGTCGTCTCACTCCTCGCAATGCCGGTGTGACACTCACTTATATAATGGAGGTAGATATCATGACTATAGCAGATATGAAAATTGGTACTTCTGGTAAAATAAAAAAAGTTCATGGAAACGGTGCCCTAAGGCGAAGGATTATGGACATGGGACTTATCAATGGAACTGAGGTTTCTTTAAATAAATTAGCACCACTTGGCGACCCTATGGAGCTTTCTGTAAAAGGATATAAGCTTTCCATGAGGAAGGAAGATGCCAAGATGATTGAGCTGGTTTAAGGAGGGCAATTTGAAAATAGCCTTATTAGGTAATCCCAATTCTGGGAAGACTACAGTTTTTAATGACCTTACCGGGTCGGAACAATATGTAGGCAACTGGCCGGGTGTTACAGTAGAAAAAAAAGAAGGAAGGCTCTTGCTTAACAAGGATGTTCTTGTGGCAGACCTTCCGGGTATTTATTCCCTTTCGCCTTACACTCTTGAAGAGGTAATAACAAGGGATTATTTAATTGAAGAAAAACCGGATGTGGTTATTAATATAGTCGATGCTTCCAACTTGGAAAGGAACCTATACTTAACAACACAGGTGGTTGAAACAGGTCTACCTCTTGTTATTGCTTTAAATATGATGGATAGGCTTGAAAAAGAGGGGATAGAAGTTAACTCCAAGAAGCTATCAGACCTCTTTAATTGTCCGGTAGTTGAAACTTCAGCAGTAAGGTCAGAGGGCATGAATGAGCTTATTAATGTTGCCATGAACCAAGTGAAGCCTAGCCAAGAATTGAGAATTTATGATGAAAAAATAGAGGCAAGCATTTCTCTTGTTGAAGAATTTGAAGAAATTAAGGAAAAGGACGAAAGAAGGTATCTTGCCATTAAGCTACTGGAAGATGACGATTTGGTAGCGGGGAAGATAGAATTATCAGAAGAAAATTCAAATAGGCTTCAAGACATTAGGAAGTGTCTTGAAGAAATTTATGACGATGACATAGAAGCTCTTGTTGCCAATGGAAGGCATAAATTTATTTTAGGTAATATTGACCTTATACAAAAGAAAGAAGTTGAAAGGGAAGGCTTGTCAACTACTTCCGATAAGATAGACAAGGTTCTCACAAATAAATATCTGGCCTTTCCGATATTTTTAGGAATAATGTGGCTCATATATTATATTTCGATTTCAACGGTTGGGGACATTTCTATTGGCTATGTGGAGAATTTATTTGGATATTTTGGCGAAGCAACCGGGAACTTCTTAAGTAGGATTGGAGCATCTGAACCTGTCACTGCCCTTGTTGTTGAAGGAATTATTGGTGGAGTTGGTTCTGTCTTTACCTTTGTTCCACAAATGATGATACTATTCATGTTCCTTGCCTTTATGGAGGACTCCGGCTACATGTCTAGGGTTGCCTTTATTATGGATCGGCTTTTTAGGCAGTTTGGACTTTCGGGCAAGTCTTTTATTCCAATGCTAATTGGGACAGGTTGTTCAATCCCCGGTGTTCTTGCTGCTAGGACTATAGAAAATGAAGCAGATAGGAAGATGACAATATTACTTACTCCCTTTGTGCCGTGCGGGGCAAAATTGCCAGTCTTTGCGATGTTCATAGCAATTGTCTTTGGTGGAGCTGCATGGGTTGGGCCATTTATTTATTTATTTAGTATCATTGTAATATTAATTTCTGGTCTTATACTTAAGAGGACAAAGGAATTTAGTAGTGATACTTCTCCATTCATTATGGAAATGCCAGCCTATAAGCTGCCCACAATAAAGGGTACTGGATTAAACATGCTAGAAAAGGTAAAGTCTTTTATTAAGAGGGCAGGGAGCCTTATCTTAGTTGCAAATTTACTTTTATGGTTCCTGCAAAACTTTAATCTTAGCCTGCAATATATACCAGACAATATTGAAGATAGTATCTTGGCAGGAATTGGCGGGGCTTTAAGTTGGATATTTAAACCTCTGGGCTTTGGTGGCTCTTGGGCACCGGCAGTTGCAACTATTACAGGCCTTGTTGCCAAGGAGGTAATTGTTTCAACCTTTATGATGGTTGGAGCGACAAGTCCTATTGAATTCACACAAGTTTCAGCCTTTGCCTTTATTATCTTTACTATGTTTGCCCCTCCGTGTTTTGCAGCAATCGGGGCCATGAAGAAGGAGCTGGGTAGTGGGAAAAACTTATTAAAAGCCTTGGGCTTCCATTTTGGAGTTGCCTATGTCTTGTCTTTTATAGTTAATCAAGTGGGTTCTATAATTTTTAAAGGCACTCCTGCCATGGAGAAAATTCTAATTGAACCAAGTTTAATAGCCAAGGCAGGAGAATTTTCTGAACCACCGGCCTTTGCTGAAAACCTATTGGCATATGCTTTTATTGGTCTACTGCTAATCTCACTTGTCTTTGGAATAATTGCAACTATAGAAAGAAAGAATAAATATAGGAAGGTAAAAAAATGAATTTAGTTGATATTTTAATTTTAGCTATTGTTGGACTTATAGGATTTTTTGCCATAAAAAATATAGCAAAGAATGCCAAGTCAGGTTCTTGTGGAGGCTGTAGTCAAGCTGACAACTGTCCTATGAAGAATGATGGAGGATGTAAATAAATCGATATATTTAGAGTAGGAGTGAAATATCTACCCCTACTCTTTTTCTTTTAAGATACTTTGAAAACCGTCGCCGACCAGCAAAATACTCTTATCATCGTGTTTATATATTTTTGTTCCCACTGTATAATAATTGCTTGAAAAATTTTCATCCCTTGGTCCCAGTTCAAACATAAGGTTTTCATAAGATTTTTCCACAAGACCAAGTTGCTCTAATTTACTTATATCCACTTCAACATCACCCGCCCAATAGTAGACAGTATCATTTACCTTTACCATTGGCTTATGGGAAGTATTGTTTTGATTATTTCTCCAAATAAAAAATATAGCTAACAATATTATCAAAAACACTATTCCCAAAAGGACTTTACTTTTTTTATTCATTTAAGAAAAACCTCCTTTCAGTGTTTAGCTTTTACCCTTGCAATTTTTTTTCAATCCTAGATGCTTGAATTATTTATAATAAGGTATATAATTAAGGCATGAGTAGCTTATTTATTGTGGGGACCCCCATTGGAAATTTAAAAGACATTACTCTTAGGGCTCTAGAAATTTTAAGGTCTGTAGACTTGATTGCTGCAGAGGACACTAGGGTTTCTTTGAAGTTACTCAAGCATTATGAGATTAAGGCCAAGATGATTTCTTACCATGAACATAATAAGAGGTCTTCCGGGGAGAAGATAATAAAGGCTCTTGCTGAAGGTTTGGATGTTGCCCTCATAACAGATGCGGGCTTACCCGGAATTTCTGACCCCGGCGAGGATATCATAAGAGAGGTAATAGAAGAAGGCTTTGATGTGGTTTCCATACCGGGACCTTCAGCATCTCTTACTGCCTTGCAACTTTCAGGTCTTTCAACTGGTAAGTTTATCTTTGAGGGTTTTTTACCTCCTAAGGAAGTTGCTAGGAGGAAGGCTTTGGAAGGGATAAAAGAAAATAAATATACGACCATTATTTATGAGTCCCCCCATAGGGTCATTTCTTTATTGGAGGATATGGAAAAAGTTTTAGGGGATAGGAAAATCTCACTTTCAAGGGAGCTTACTAAGAAGTTTGAGGAAACTTTTAGGGGGACAGTAAAAGAGGCTTTGGAATATTTCAAGGATGGGATTAAGGGCGAAATTGTAATTTGCCTTGAACCTTGCACGGAAGAGGAAGTTCCAATTGAGAGTATAATAGGGGAGATTCAAGACTTTATAAGGGCCGGCGGGTCAAAGAGGGATGCTGCTGCAGAGTTTTCTGAAAAGTACGGGATTCCTAAGAACAAGCTAAAGAAGATTATTCAAGGTGAAATAGATGTATAATATAACAGATGAACTTAAGGAGGCAGTTTCCTTATTGAATGACAGGCTTAATGACCGTTTAAAAGATTCAAGGGGGATGTCTGACAAGGACTTTAGGGGATTTATTGAGAAAAATATTGGGAAGATTGAAGTGGTTGAACCTGCTGGGGAGGAAATTCTTAAGTCCTATGAAAGGGATGGTGGGATTGTCTGTGTAGACGGGTCTGTTAACAGGGTAGGGGGAGCAAACCCTCATTATGTTGACTTCTTTCAAGGTCTTGCCAAGTCTACAAAGGTAAAGGAAGGGGTTTTCTTATCCAGCCTGGACTCGCCTATGCTTGATGTGGACCAGGATTATTCCAATCCTGTAAGGAAGGACAGGTTACTGGCAGAGCTTGAAATGAAGGTTGCCATTGAGGGAATAAAGAAACTTTCTCCTAAAATCCTCATGATGGACGGGTCGCTCCTCAGGTATAGGATTTATTCTGAAAGTCTGTGGAAGGAACTGAAGAATGAGGCTTTGGAAAGGGATATCATCTTAATGGGCCTTATCAAGGATATTAAGACTTCCATGATTAAGGATGTTTTGAATGCTGAAGGGGGGTCGGTTGATGCCTATGACAGGGAGATGCTCTTTGGTAGGCTTTCTTATAGGGAAATGATTTCTATTTTTGACATTAGAAACCAAGAGAAGAAAAAGGGTTTGTCATCTGCATTTTTAAGGTCATCATCAGACCCTAATGTGATTGGGATAGATATTATTTCTGAACAAGGGGAATTCCTGAAGGAGATGGCAAGCCTTGTCTTATCGATTACCCCATATAATTCAAGGGGAGTGCCTTTATTTATAGATATTACTGATAATGAAGTTAAGATTAAAAACAGTGTTTTAAGGGCATTATTAGAAACAGGACTTGACAGGAGGAATTTGGAAGTTTTTATTAGAAGTGAAAGGGATAAGAGGTAAGTTTTTTATCCAACTCTAAAGAACAATAATGAAATTGTAAAATTGGTCAATATTAGTAAAGAAAGGAGTTTAGAAATGGAATTTGATTTAAAGGAAATTGAAGACGACCTACATCTGGTTGTTGAGGAATTAGTTGAAGTAGCTGGTTTAAAGGAAGGGGATGTTTTAGCCTTAGGCTCTTCCACCAGTGAAGTAAAGGGGTCGATGATTGGCAAGGACTCTGCTGAAGATATTGGCAAGTCCATTGTTAAGGCTATTTTAGAGGTTTTAAAGCCAAAGGGAATATATTTGGCAGTTCAAGGCTGTGAACATATCAACAGGACTTTGGTTGTTGAAAGGGAGCTTGCCAAAAGGGACAAACTGGAAATAGTTACTGTGGTTCCAAAGTTACATGCAGGCGGCGCAACTTCAATGGCTGCATATGCAGCGGCGGAAGACCCTGTCATGGTTGAGCATATCCAAGCAGATGCCGGTTTAGATATTGGGGACACTTCCATTGGTATGCAGGTTAAGTTTGTTCAAGTACCTGTGAGGTTAAAGCTTAAAGAAATAGGCAAGGCTCACCTTACAGCCCTTCGTTCAAGACCTAAGCTAATCGGTGGAGAGAGGGCGGAATACAAGTAGTGTATAAGTTGTCTTTCTTAAGGCTTCCTATTTTCTCTAAGGGTTATGGCAATATTTTAAAGCTGGATGAACATATAGAAAAAAGGTATGGAGAAGGCTTCGAACTTGTCAACAGTTCCATAATAGACGGTTTTGTGCCTTTAAATATGAGAGACTTTGAAGGTAAAAAACACTGTGTTTTGACCAGCATGACAGCCATAATGGCTTATTATAGGAAGAATGGGATTGACCTGCCTGATGATAAAAAGCTTTTTCGAGATATTAAGAAACTTGCTTCAAGGAGGGGTTTATATATCCCCTTTATTGGTGTTAATGTCCTTACTATTGGTCTACTCTCTAAGCTTGTTTGGAAGTATTTTGGTTATAAGGCTTATTCTAAGAATAAGATTTTTTTAAAGAAGAAGCCTTCTGCAGCAAGGATTATTAAGGAAGAAATAAATAATGGAAGGCCTTTTTTCTTAAGCTTTGCAGGTGGAGACTATGAAAACCATACTACAACCTGCTATGGCTATGAGGAGTTTGAAAGGGAGGGGAAGAAGTTACTTTTTCTATTGGTCAATGACAACTGGTCAACAGGTGAAAAATTTGTAGACCTTAATATGCTGGCAAGCATAAAAACAAGCTTCTTTGCAATTTCCACTACAAGACCCTTCAAATAAAAAAGGGCTTTCGCCCTTTTAGTTTGGAGAAAGTATTATTCCATATTAGGAATGTTCCCCCTGGAACCTATCTCCCAACACCCGAAAATATTATCGGCATAGGGTAATTTTACTTTAGCTTTTTTATAAATAGGAGGCGGACATGAAGAATAAAATAATTGGTGTCTTACTAGGGCTAGCCATGATAGCTACAGGTGTTTTCACCCTGCTAAGACCTACACTTACAATACAAATATTGATTATTATTTTTGGAAGCATAATGCTTTTGAGGGGCTTGTTCCTTTTAATAAGGTATTTTAGATTGAAACGCCTAGGGACAGCTCTGGGCTTTTTTACGACAATTGATTTTGGAATAGGGATAGCCTTATTGGTATTAGGCAGTCTATTTATAGTCAACCCGGAAATTGCAAGGGATGCCTTTACTTATATTGTGGCTATTTGGTTTATCATAGATGCCTTGAGGAGTCTGGTGAGTCTTGGACCCATTAAGCTTGTAAGTGAGCGTTTATTTCTGATTAGCTTAGGGGTGGCACTATTACTATTATTTGCAGGAATATTCTTATTTATTAATCCCTGGTCCCTATCACTGCCGATAGGAATACTTTTGGGTGTTTCACTGTTAATATCCGGTATGAACTTGATAGTTAAGTCAGCACCAAGCAAAAAGACCCATGATGAGGTAGCAACAAATGAAAAGCACACCTATATTGAGGGTGAAATGGTGGAGAATGATGACGAAATTAGCAGAATACATTAAAGATATTATTGAAAAGTCCCCCTCTTTGATAGTTATGAGTGGTCCTGTAAAAGGGTCGGAGGTAATTAAGTTGAGGATTAGAGAGCTGGACGGGAAGTACCAGGCTGAATCCTTTACACAGACTCAAGCCTTCCATAAAAACTTGGAAGGGGATGACTTGGGAGGATATATACTGGAAAACTTTTCTTACTTAAAGAGGTTAAATGCCTTTACTGAAGATGAGGAGCTTACCCTGAGGATAACAAAAAAGGATAAGCCGCTTTTTGGCGTTATAAAGAATGAAAGAAGGGTCAAAGAAGAAGGCCATAACAGGGAGAAGAATTATATAATAAAAGAGGGAACTTCCGTTCCTGCCTTGAGGGAGCTGGGAATTTTTACAGAAGATGGCAGAGTTGTAAAGTCAAAATTTGATAAGTTTATACAGATTAATAGGTTCATTGAAATGATTGATGATGAGGTTAAAAATTTTGAAGGAGGATCTATTAGTGTCTTGGACTTTGGCTGCGGAAAGAGCTATTTAACTTTTTTAATTTATCATTACTTAAAGGAAATTAGGGGCTTAAATGTAGAAATAACCGGCTTGGATATAAAGAAGGATGTAATAAAAAAGTGCAAGGGCTTGGCTGAAAAGTATAATTGTGAAGGGCTGGAATTTATACATACCAGGATAGAAGACTATGAGCCAAAAACTCCTCCGGATATGCTAATCTCACTTCATGCCTGCGACACAGCCACCGACTATTCTATTTATAGCGGGATTAAGCTGGGTGCAAGGTATATTTTTGCGGTTCCATGCTGTCAACACGAACTTAATAAACATATTAATTCAAATATGTTTGATATTTTATTGAGATATGGTATAATTAAAGAACGATTTGCTGCTTTATTAACTGACTCAATCAGGGCAAACCTTTTAAGGGCATCGGGTTATAGGGCCCAAGTTTTGGAATTCGTTGACCTTGCCCACACTCCAAAAAATCTTCTGATTCGGGCTGTGAAGTCTAACATTCCACAGGATGTAAGGGATGCTGCAAGGAAAGAGGTTGAACTGATGATGAAGGAGTTTAATATAGACCATACACTTTGGCACTTGTTGGAAGGAGAAGAAAATGGACATTAGTATTTTGTATAAGATGTCTTACGGTGTTTATATTTTGGCAGTGATGGATGGTGATAGACCAACGGGTTGTGTGGCAAATAGTGCTATGCAGATTACTGTTGAGCCTCCGACTGTTGCTGTCAGTATTAATAAGGATAATTTTTCCAATGAATGCATAAGGAAAGCCAAGAAATTTTCCTTATCTATTTTGCATGAAGCTTGTGACCCATCAATAATAGGAAGCTTTGGTTTTTCTTCCGGTAAGGACACTGATAAGTTTGATGCTTTTGGATTTGAAATGGTGGACGGTGTACCGGTTGTAAAGGACTCAATAGGGGCGATTATTCTTGAATTGAAGGATTCAATGGAAACATCAACCCATACGGTTTTCTTAGGGGAAATGGTGGATGGAGTTACCTTTAATAAAGAAGAGCCAATGACATACGCTTATTACCACAATGTTTTGAAGGGTAAGACTGGGAAAAATGCTCCAACTTATAGGGGAGAAGAGGATGATGGGGAAGATATAACTTCAAAGAAAAAGCATGCTTTTAAGTGTAGGATATGTGGATATATTGAAGAGACTGATTTTGATGAATTGCCGGAGGACTACAAGTGTCCAATCTGCAAAAAAGATAGGACTTACTTTGAGAAACTCTATTAATTCGTCAATCAAATATATTTTTGAAAGGAGAAGATTGATATGAAATTTGAAGGAACAAAGACGAAGAAGAACTTAGAAGAAGGTTTTGCAGGTGAATCCCAAGCCCATACTAAATACTTATACTATGCTTCACAAGCTAGGAAAGATGGTTATGAACAAATAGCTGACATTTTTGAAGAAACAGCTAGAAATGAAAAAGAGCATGCTAAGCTTTGGTTCAAACAATTACATGGCGGAATTCCTAAGACTCCTCAAAACTTAAAGGATGCAGCAGCTGGAGAAAATTATGAATGGACAACTATGTACAAGCAATTCGCAGCTGATGCGAGAGAAGAAGGTTTTGACAAGCTGGCTGAATTATTTGAAGGCGTTGCGGCTGTTGAAGCTCAACACGAAAAGAGATACCTGAAATTATTAGAAAATATTGAAGAACACAGAGTATTTGAAAGAGACGGAGAAACTTACTGGCAATGTATTAACTGTGGTCATATTGAAAAGGGTGCTAAACCTTCAGACCCATGTCCGGTATGTGCACATGCACAATCATTCTTCCAAATTAAACCTGAAAATTATTAAAAAATCGACCCCCAAAAGCAGGGGGTCTTTTCTTTTTGTAAAGAAGAGTAATTTAATATAAGTAGTGATACAAAGACTGGTAGAATTTAATTTGCAATTTAGCTTTTAAATTTAACCATTAAAGTTGAATTAAATTCTAGTATTTAAATAGATATACATATTATATGTTTTGTTTATAATTTACTTAGGGAGGTGTTTTTATGGCACAAATCAATGTAAGGATTGATGAGGATGTAAAGAGGGATGCTGAAGAGACTTTAAATGAGATTGGGCTTAGTATGTCTGCAGCCATTACAATTTTTTTAAAAAAAGTTGTTAGAGAGAACAGGATCCCTTTTGAATTATCCATTGACCCTTTCTATAGCGAAGAAAATATGAAAAGACTTAAGAAGGCAAAAGAAGATGCTAATTGTGTAAGTGCTAGTTTAAAAGCTCATGAATTAATAGAGTTTGATGGTAAGGATAAATAAAATAGCCAATGTATGCGGTAACAAGTATCTTACATTGGCTATTTTTTTATTCTTTTATTATTCCTTTTCCCTTTAAGAAGCTATAAAGTTTTTCCCCCTTTGGCAGGAGCAGGTAGTCTTCTCTCGTTAGGGTACCTGATATAATGAGCAAGACCCCATAGACCAAAACCCCGATAAGGACTGCAACCAGTGTTGCCAGTTTAGGTCCAAGAATTCCCATCAATAGGTTATAGGATATGTAAACAAATATTCCCATAACCAGAGAGATTATCAAAGGCCTTATATAGTATCTGCTGAAAGATATTTGGATACCTGCATGTTTTGAAACTCCATAGAGGTTTAAGCTTGCTGCAATTGCATAGCAAACTATTGTGGATATTGCCATCCCGTAAATATTTATTGACCTTATGCCTAAGAGGGTATAGGAGAGGATTACCTTCACTACAGCACCTGTCAGCATATTTTTTGCAGGCAGGGTTGGCTTCCCTATGCCTTGCAGAATTGCCGATGCAGACATTATTGTTCCCAAAAAAATTAATTGAATTGATGCTAGCTGGAGGAGGGAGGCTGCACTGGCACGAGAAGCCTCTCCTTCAGAAAAATATAATAAGTCTATTACAGGTCTTGCCAGCACGAATAAACCAACTGTGGCAGGTATTGCCAGGAGGGATGCCATCTTTATTCCTGACTCTGTTAAGACATTAAGCTTATGTTCATCTTTTATTGCTGCAGCTTCTGCTATGGAAGGAACCAAAGTCATCGGGATTACCCCTAAAAAAACAAGTGGGAAGTTAATTAATGTCTGTGCCATACCCTTTAAATTTCCATGGAGCTTGTTTGCCTCAACCAGGCTAAAGCCTGCACTCATCAGCCTGCTTGGGAATATTGATGCATCTATTGAGTCCATTAAGGGTGCAATTGATGCCCCTATTGTTATAGGGACTGCTATATAGAGCAATTCCTTCAATAGTAGCTTGTAAGGCAAAATTTCCTTATGCCTTGATGCTTTAAGTTCTTTTTTTCTTTCCTGTCTGTTTTTATAAAAGAAAAAAAGCATGGTGAGGACACCGACAAAAGAGCCGGCAGACCCGCCAAAGGATGCCCCTCCTGCTGCAAAGGGAAGCCCCCTATCTAAAAGTGCAACTGCCAAGTAAAGACCAACTCCAACTCTGGCAACCTGCTCGGTTATTTGTGAAACTGCAGTAGGTAACATATTTTGCCTGCCTTGAAAGTAACCTCTAAGGGCAGACAAGATTGGAGCTACTAATAGGGCAGGTGCCAAGGATAACAGCGAGTAATAGGCGTTCGGGTTTTTTATAAAGTAGGCAATTTTTTCTGCGAAAAGGAACATTATTGAAGATGTCAAAAGACCGAAGCTAACCATTATTGTAGAGGTCAGCTTGAAAATTCTACCAGCATTATAGTGGTCTTCCAGAGCAAGTCTTTCGGATATCATCTTGGCTATTGCAACAGGGAAACCTGTAGTGGCAACAGTCAGCAAGAGGGTATAGACAGGGTAGGCAGTTTGATAATAGGAAATCCCTTCATCGCCTAATATTCCTACGAGGGGTATCCTATAGACTGCTCCTAAGATTTTTACAATCAAGCCTGCAATACTCAAAAGGGCAGCACCTTTTACAAATTTAGCACTTACAGATTTACTCATTTAGAGTCTCCTACAAATATTTTTATATCAGCATTTTCAGTTAACTGTGCAATATAGTCCCTATATTTAGAATCCTTTAGCCTTGCCAGCACATCATCTTTTAAGTCTTCAAAGTCCATTAATTTTTCGTTTAACTTCAATATATAATATCCTATTTCCATTTCAATAGGGTCGCTTACATCTCCTTCTTCTAAGGCGAAGGCTGCTAACTCAAACTCGCTTGGGTATTCTCCTCTTTTTATGAAACCTATCTGTCCTCCATTTACTGCGGTTACCTTGTCTAAGGATTCCAATATGGCAAGGTCCTCAAAGCTTGTTCCGGACTTATACCTGTTTATTATCTTTTCAGCTTCTTCCTTGCTTTTAACCAGAATATATGATATATCAACCTTTTCAAATTCATACTTATAGTCTTCAAAAAAAGTTCTCAACTCTTCATTGCTTATGGAAAGGCTGTCTTCAATGGATTGCTTGTGCTTTTCTGCCAGAACTTCCTTCCTTATATTATTTTCAAAGGACTCTTCTGAAATATTATTTTCAGACAAGAACCTCCTATAATTCTCTTCGCCGGAAAGTTTTTTGATATATGTGTCCAAGTCTTCCTTGTACTCCTCGTCAGAAACATATATACCTTTTTCCTCACAGTCCCTTTCTATAAGCTTATCAAGTATCATCTTGTCAATTACACTTCTCCTAAGGGATTGCTCAATTGTAAGACCATCCTCTTGGACCTTGCTAAGGGACTCTTCTCCATATTTTTTTACATTAATCCCCCTATAAATTTCATATTGGCTTTCAAATTCCTCAAGGGTAATTTCTTCTCCATTAACTGTGGCTGCATTTTCATTTATTTGCTGGCAAGCAACAAGGATTATTGCCACAGTTAATAAAATTAGTATCTTTCTCATTTTGCACCTCTGATTTCAATTATCTTACTTAAGAACTCTTTGATTTCTTTTAAATCAGTTTTTTTTAGTTTAAAACTAATGGAGTCCTTATTAATAAAACTCACCCTCTTATTATACTGGAAAATAAGAGAATTTAAAAGGTTTAAGTCAGATTCTTCCTCGTAGAAATCCAACTTTAACATATTTGACTTCAATTGTAAACTTTTTAGTCCTGCCTTGGAGGACAAGAACCTAATTAGAGAAATATTCATAAGGTTGAGGCTGGCTTTATCTATATCCCCATACCTGTCAATGAATTCTTCAGTTAATTCGGACAAGTCCTCTTCGCTTTCAATGGCGGAAATCTTTTTTAAGGCTTCAAGCTTTTGGATTTCATTAGGTATATAGTCAGGTCTGATGTAGGCATCCACAGGTATATCAACCTTTACTTCCCGGTCTTCTTTTACGACCTCTCCGCCTAACTTCCTTATGGCTTGGTTTAGGTATTTGACATAGAGTTCATAGCCTATGTTACCAAAGTGGCCACTTTGTTGGAGGCCGAGAACAGAGCCTGCCCCTCGGATTTCCAAGTCCCTCATGGCAATCTTATAGCCGGACCCGAATTCGGTGTATTCCTTTATTGCCCTAAGCCTCTTCTCTTGGGTTTCAGAAAGGACCTTGTCCTTCCTGTAGGTCATATAGCCATAGGCAAGCCTGTTGGACCTTCCAACCCGACCTCTTAACTGGTAGAGTTGCGACAGGCCAAACTTGTCAGCATCTTCAACGATAATTGTGTTTACATTCCTTATATCAAGTCCGGTTTCTATTATGGTTGTGGCAAGGAGGACATCAAATTCCCCATCTAAGAAGGACCGCATGACATCTTCAAGCCTTTTTTCACTCATCTGGCCATGGGCATAGTCAAATTCTACTTCCGGCACCAGCTCTCTCAAATAGGCAAGCTCCTTTTCCATAGTTTCAACCTTGTTATAGACATAGTAGACCTGACCTCCCCTTTCAATCTCCTTCAGTATTGCTTCTCTGATAATTGAAGGGTTAAATTCCATTACATAGGTCTGGATAGGAAACCGTTCTTCCGGAGGCTCGTCAAGGACGGATATATCCCTTATGCCTGAAAGGGACAGGTGGAGTGTTCTCGGAATTGGCGTTGCACTTAGGGTGAGGACATCTACATTTTCCTTTAACTCCTTAAGCCTTTCCTTGTGTTTGACCCCAAACCTTTGCTCCTCGTCTATTATTAAGAGTCCTAAGTCTTTAAATTGGACATCCTTTGAAAGCAACCTATGGGTTCCGATTACAAAGTCTACAAGTCCCTTTCTCAATTTTTCTACCGTCTTTTCCTGTTCTTTTTTGCTCCTAAAACGGCTAAGTGATTCTATATTGACAGGGAAGTTAGAAAACCTGTCCTTGGCTGTATTGTAATGTTGCTCTGTAAGGATTGTAGTGGGGGCAAGCATGGCAACCTGCTTCCCGTCAGAAATTGCCTTAAAGGCAGCCCTTAATGCCACTTCCGTCTTTCCATAGCCGGCATCTCCCAAAAGTAGCCTTTCCATTGGCTTGCTGCTTTCCATATCTTCTTTAATGTCTATGGCAGCCCTTAGTTGACCGTCAGTTTCTTCATAGGGGAAGAAGTCCTCAAAGTCTTTTTGCCAAGGTCCATCCGGAGAAAATTGGTAGCCTGCCCTTTCCCTCCTTCTGGCATAGAGCTCAATAAGCTGTTCAGCCATGACTTCTAATTGTTTTTTAGCCTTGGCTGTGGTCTTCTTCCATTCAGTTCCGGTGAGCTTATTGACCTTTGGCTTACTGGTATCTGTACCAATGTATTTTTGAATTAGGTTAAGCTGGTCGATGGGTATATAGAGCCTTTCAGACCCGGAGTAGCCTATGGAAAGGAAGTCCTTTTTAGCCCCGTCTATCTCCAGATTTTTAACCCCCTCGTATATACCAATACCGTGCATCTCGTGGACAACATAGTCGCCGATTTTCAAGTCGGAAAAGGACAGGGCAGCCCCTCCGGCTTCTTTTTTCTTCCTCCTAGACTTCCTCCCCTTGCTGAAGATTTCCTTTTCAGTGAAGACTAGAAACTTAAAGTCGTCATAGAGGAAGCCTGCAGGGGCATGGCTTGGTGAGATAAAGACCTCTGATGACTTTATCTCTTCATTATAATTTTCCTTTATTGATACCGGAACTAGGGATTCAGACAGGTCTTTTAAAAGTATCTCGGCCCTTTCCCTAGTTCCTGAAAAAATTACTGTCTTGTAGCCCTTTAGGCTATAGTCTTTAACTTCTTGGCTGAAGAGGTCCAGCCTCTTATTAAAGCCTGCCAAAGACCTCATGGTGAATTTTACAATCTCACTAAATTCTAAATCTTGGACGACAGAAGTAAAGACAGAATTATATATTTTAGGTGTTTCCGATAAGGCTTCCCTTAAGTCAGGATTTCTAAACCTTATATCAGCATGTTCAGCCAATAACTCCCCCCTCTCAAAGAGGTCCTTGAACTTGACCTCAAAGAAGGAGTCGGCACTTTCACCTCTTTCTAAGCTCCTTTGTATATCTTCAAAGTAGATAAGGGAGTCGTAAAAATAATCAGCCACAGAAGTCAGCCTATCTTCCATAAAGGGGATGCAGAGGTCTATATTTTCAAGGCCTTCGTCGATTTCGTCAATTAGTCTTAAGAACTTGGACTCTAAATTTTCCCTTTCTTCTCCTTCAAGTTTTGACTTGTTTAAAGAAGTTTCAATCTTTTTCTTGACACTTTCTTTAATGTCTTTAGTTATAAAAATTTCGTTGGCGGGTATGATTTCTGCAACTTCTATATTCTCAATTGAGTTTTGACTTTGTTTATCAAAGAACCTAATTGAGTCAATCTCATCTCCAAAGAATTCAATCCTAATAGGGTTGTCATATTGGGGGGAGAAGATATCCAAAATCCCACCCCTAGAAGAAAATTGACCAGCCCCTTCAACTAGGTCAGTCACTTGGTAGCCGATATCTAGGAGCCTTTCCTTAATTTCATTTATCTCGTAAGAGTCTTCAAGCTTCAAGGTAATAATATTCTCTAAAAAAAAATCAGCCCCTATAATCTTCTCCTTAAGAGCCTCTATGCTGGTTATTATTATTTTTTTATCTCCACTTACAAGTGAATAGAGGGTCTTAAGTCTTTCGATATTTTTTTCTCGGCTTTCTGCGTCAATAAGGTAGAGGACTTCTTCTCTTTTTTGGAATAACACAGCATCAAAACCCAGATTAACAAGCCCGTCTGATACTTCATCCCCCTTAGACTCATCATCCAAGACCAAGACTACACTTTTTGAGCTGGCCTTAAAAAGTCCTGAGACAATATGAAAACTAGCTTCGGGTATTAGCCCGAAGCTTCTAACATTTTCTTTATTTTTCACAAGAGAAATAATCTTTTCAAAGCCCTGCGAATTTAAAAGATTGTCATAGAGAAAGTTCATTAAAATCCCTTCTATTATAAGTGTTCATTGCCTCATCAACGCCTTTTTTCAATATCATGGACACTGAGTCAGCAGCATAATTAATAGCCTTGTCAATTGTAATCCTATCTTCTTTAGAAAACCTGGAAAGGACGAAGTTTGCCAAATCTTCGCCCTCGTGCTTGTTACCTATGCCAATTTTAATTCTTTTAAAATTATCATCAATCAAGTGGTATATAATTGACTTGAGCCCGTTGTGAGAGCCGGCAGACCCTTTTTTCTTAATCCTTATGGCACCAAAGTCTATGTCCACATCGTCAACTATCACTATCAGGGAGTCGATATCCAGCTTGTAGAAGTCCAGAAATTCTCTTATGGCAATCCCGCTATTGTTCATATAGGTAGTAGGCTTAAGAAGGAAAACTCGTTCACCTTCAATCATACCATCACCATAGAGGGCATTGAATTTTGCCTTGTTAAGACTAATCCCATGCCTTTCAGCCAAGAGGTCCACAGTATCAAAGCCGACATTGTGCCTTGTTCCCTTATAGTCTTTACCCGGATTTCCCAGTCCTGCAACTAAATACAAGGCATTCACCTAGTCAAACAGCTTGCTTACAGACAGGTTTTGGTTAATCCTTCTCATTGCCTTAGCAATTATTGGCGCAACAGAAGTAACAGCAATCTTATTTATCTGTTTAGTTTCAGGCAGTGGAATCGTATCAGTTATAATGAATTGTTCAATTTGAGAATTTTGCAGCCTTGTTATGGCAGGTCCTGATAGGACACCGTGTGTTGCTGCCCCCCAAACTTTCAAAGCACCTTGCTTTTTAAGCATGTCAACTGCTGATACAATTGTGCCGGCAGTATCTATAATATCATCAATAAGTATAGCATTTTTTCCTTCAATATCACCGATTAGGTTCATAACCTCAGCGACATTTGCCCTTGGACGGATTTTTTCGATAATCGCAATAGGCAACCCTAAAAAGTTGGCAAAGGACCTCGCCCTAGTTACTCCACCAAGATCAGGGGATACTACAACTGTGTTATCATCAATAAAGCTCTTGAAGTGGTCGGCTAGGATTTGAACACCGGACAGGTGGTCAACTGGAATATTAAAGTATCCTTGAATTTGACCTGCATGTAGGTCCATAGTGATTATCCTGTCAGCACCGGCTGTTTCAATTAAGTCAGCCACAAGCTTTGCAGTGATTGGCTCCCTTGCCTTTGTCTTCCTGTCCTGTCTGGCATAGCCATAATATGGCAGGACCACATTTACCCTGCCGGCAGAGGCCCTTTTCATTGCATCCAACATAATTAAAAGCTCCATTAAATTGTCATTTACAGGTGCACAAGTTGACTGGACTACATAGATATCGGCACCCCTCACGGTTTCCCCAATATCTACGCTTATCTCGTAGTCACTAAAGTGATTAACTGAGCTAAGCCCTTGGCTGATGCCAAGCTCATGGCAAATAGATTGCACCAAAGGCTTGTTTGAATTTCCTGTAAAAATTTTCATCTCTCCCACACAAAAGTTCATAATATCCTCCTATTTTCTATTTTTAACCCAACCGTCTATATTTCTCTGTTCTCCTCTTTCTATGGCAAGCTGGTACTCTTCCACATCCTTAGTTATGGTTGACCCGGCAGCTATAAAACAGTTCCCATCAAGTCTTACAGGGGACACAAGGTTGGCATTGCAACCGATAAAGGAATCATCTCCTATAGATGACCTAGTTTTCTTTATCCCATCGTAGTTTACAACTACAGACCCACAGCCGAAGTTGACACTCTTACCAACATCTGCATCGCCAACATAAGTAAGGTGTGGAATTTTAGTGCCTTCGCCTATGTTTGAATTTTTAACTTCAACGAAGTTGCCAAGCTTGGCCTTGTTTTTAATGTTGGAGTTTGGTCTTACATGGGCAAAAGGTCCAACTTTAACATCCTCTCCAATGAAAGAATCTTCAATAAGGGATGATTCTATTTGACTCCTATCTCCCACTTGTGAATTATGGATTCGGGTGTCCCCCCTTAAGACCACATCTTCACCAATGGTTGACCCCTTTTCAATAGTGACACCCGGATAGATAATAGTGTCCCTTCCAATGACCACATCAGTTTCTATATAGGTATTGTCAGGGTTGACTATCTCAACCCCTTCAGCCATATGGGCCTCTATTATTCTCCTTCTCAAGATGTCAGTAATATAGGAAAGCTGACTGTTGGAATTAACTCCAAGAGTTTCTTCAAAGTCTTCAGTTACAAGGGCACCAACCCTTTTTCTTTGGTTAGTAAGTATTTCTATAGTATCTGTGAGATAGTATTCTTTTTTTATATTATCGTTGGTTACCTCCTTAAGGGCATTTTTCAAAGCCCTACCCTTAAAGACCATGATACCTGAATTTATCTCTTGAATCTTCTTTTCCTTTTCATTGGCATCATTCTCTTCAATAATTTTTATAGCATCTCCATCCTTATTTTTTATAATTCTACCATATCCATAAGGGTTGGTCACAAGAGAAGTGAGGACAACTGCCTCATAATTTTTAAGTTCAGCAAAGAGGGCCTCTATAGTATTTGACTTAATAAGGGGAACATCTCCATACAAGATCAGAACCTTATCCCCGTCCTTAATTTCATCAACAGCCTGCATAACTGCAAAGCCTGTCCCGTAAGGCTGTCCCTCTCCAATTGGCTGGTCCTTAAAGACTACATCAAAGCTCTTGACATGTTCTCTTACTAAGTCACCACCGTTTCCAACGATTACTATTTGCTTTTCAACTCCGGCCTTCCTAGCAGCATCGATTGCATGCTCAACCAGACACTTACCCAAGGCTTTCTTTAGGACCTTCGGGTACTTGGACTTCATCCGGGTCCCTTCGCCGGCGGCAAGTACAACAGCTATATTCATTAAATCACCTCTATATTCATATTTATATTAACATTATAATACAAGTACTTGAAAAAAGGAAATGAAATTTGATATTATCTGTACTTTAAAATCTAAAACAGCTTCAATGGGTGACGGGAGTTTGACAGTTGAATAAAAAGAAAAGTATATCAAAGCTAGCAATGGCTTTATTTTTTTGTCAAATTTAAAAAATAATTATTACGTTATGTCGCGTTATGTTGTATAATGTAGATATTATTGATGGAGGTAATAATATGCGATTAAATGTTTCTCGTTCTAAAAATGCTGCATCTTTCTATGTTATTAAAACTGTTTATGAAGGAAAAAAAGAAAAAACTGTTATTGTCGAAAAACTTGGTACAGAATCAGAATTAAGAGAAAAGTATCCTGACAGAGACCCTTATGAATGGGCAAAAGAATATGTAGATGAACTTAATAGGTTAGAAAAAGAAGCTAAAGAACCAGATGTTATTGAAAAATATTCACCTTCTAAACAAATACCAAAAGATGTTCAAACTTTATTTAATGGTGGATATCTTTTCTTTCAAAGCATTTACCATGAATTAAAATTAGATAAGATTTGTAAAGATATTACAACTAGGCATAAATTTTCATTTGACTTAGATTCAATCCTTTCCCGTCTAATCTATACAAGGATTCTTTATCCAGGTTCAAAACTATCGTGTATGGAATTATCAAATAAATTTATAGAATCACCTAACTTTGAACTTCAACATATTTACAGAGCACTAGATGTTATTAATAAGGAGTCAGATTTTATTCAATCAACTTTATATGCAAATTCAAACAATATATCTAAGAGAAACAGTAAAATACTTTATTATGATTGTACTAACTACTTCTTTGAAATTGAAGAAGAGGATGACTTTAGAAAGTATGGATTTTCAAAATAACATAGACCAAATCCTTTAGTACAAATAGGACTATTTATGGACGGAGATGGTATACCTCTGGCCTTTTCAATTAACTCAGGCAATACCAATGAACAACAAACATTAAAACCATTAGAAGAAAAGATATTATCAGACTTTAATATATCCAAGCTAATAGTATGTACAGATGCAGGACTATCATCTTATACAAACAGATTATTTAACAACAAAAAAGACAGAGCCTTTGTTACAACCCAATCCATAAAGAAATTAAAAGGATTTTTAAAAGAATGGGCATTAGACCCAACAGGTTGGAAGATAAGGGGAAGTAAAAAAAGAATATAACATAAGGGAGATAGATGAAGATAAATTTTTAGAAAAAATCTTTTACAAAGAAAGATGGATAAAAGAAAAAGACCTAGAACAGAAACTCATAATCACATATTCAGTTAAATACAAGAGATATCAAAGTAGCATAAGAGAAAAACAAATATACAGAGCTACAAAAATCATAGAAGAAAATCCACAAAAGATAAAACAAGCTAATCAAAATGATTGCAAAAGATTCATAGAGAGAACAGATTGTACAAAAGAGGGAGAGATAGCTGAAAAAACAATACTAACCATAAACCAAGAAAAAATTAAAGAAGAAGAAAAATATGATGGTTTTTATGCAGTATGTACAAATCTAGAAGGAGACACAGAAAAGATAATAGAGATAAACAAAAGAAGATGGGAGATAGAAGAATGCTTTAGAATAATGAAAAGTGAATTTAAAGCAAGACCAGTATATTTAAGTATAAAAGAGAGAATAGAAGCACATTTTCTAACATGCTTTTTAGCTTTAGTGATATACAGACTATTAGAAAAGAAACTAGAAGAAAAATATACCTGTTCAGAGATAATCGACAATCTTTCTAATATGAATTTCTACAAGTCAAAATCTAATGGTTATATACCAGCATACACAAGAAGCGATTTTACTGATGATATACATGAAGTATTCGGCTTTAGGACAGATTATGAAATAGTAACGAAAAAAATTATGAAAAAAATTTTTAAAATTACAAAATCATAAAAACATTACGCATTTTTTTAGATAAAACAAAACCTCTAACCTTGGAAATATCAATGGGTTAGAGGTTTTTTATGTTCTTCAATTGTCAAATGTGGGAATATACCCCAAAAACATATAAAATATCAAGGGCATTGATTTTTTCACTTAATTACTATGCTGTTTTAAATTTATAACCGTAGAGAAATATATTACATCTCGCATATTTATGTCTACTTCTTTGATTTTTTTCAAATTATCGCTTAGATCATATTTTGTTATTTTTTCCTGATTAAACACATACAAACTATCTTCATAGACTTCTATTTTTTCAGCTATCCTATCCAAGTTTTTAACTATCTGCTCTCCCGTCTCTAAATTAAGGATTGTTAATTTAGAATTTTCTTGATTTTGGTTAGTATAGTCATAATGAGATATTAATAATGAATTTTTATAATGCAATATCTCAAAAGGTAGACTTTCGTTTAACTCAATGCATTCAATTTTAAAATCATTGATATTTATTTTTAATACCAAATTTGATTCATCGTCATTAAGTTTGCGAGGTGTAGGTATATATAAAAACTCATCTAATAAAAGACCGTTATTCTGATAGCTTCCATATTGGTTTAAGTTGATTGTCTCTATCAAGTCCAGTTCGGAGGTATATATATCTACGAAAGACATGGGTTCGTCCGCACTATATGTATTATAAAATACAAATAGTTTTTTTCCAGTTGAGTACATATAATTTGCTAATCCTTTTAAAGAGACCTCCTTTAATTCTCCATTTTTTCTATCTAGAGCTTCTATTCTAGCTAATGGCGATGGTCCTTCTGTCATGACAGTATATATTTTCCCCTCATCAGCTGCAAGACTCATAAATGCATAATTCTTGAATTCATAAGTTTCTATATCAAATGTTTTTTTGTTTATTTCTAAAACTTTGTTGTCATAACCTTCATAATAATTTCCTCTTGGCAAAATGAAAATTGAATCTTCAACATATACAGGTGCTGTAGTTATTCCACCTAATTCTGCATATTTTAGACTTTCAGTAATTACAAGTTCCAAGTTTTTATCATAATAGTCAATATAACTTTTAGCTTTATTTCCCATAGTAGTTATAACTCCAAAAACTTCGTCGCCTTTTTGGTGAGATGAAGTGTTGCAAGAAGTTAAAAGGAACAATGCGACTGTTAATGTAAATATTATTGTTCTAGATATTGTAATTTTTTTTTCATTTTTAATTTTGTAAAATTTCTTATTCATACAGTCCCTTACAATACAGAACCATTTTTTTGTTTCATTCGAAATCATTTATTTATAATAAACAACTATTGTTCGCCAAGAATCGACAAGCTCTAACGGGTGTATTGCATAACCGAAACGAGGTGTATCTAAGTTAATTCCAAACTTATCCCAATAAGCAGCATGGACTAACTGGGAACAATAAAAAGCATCTCTTCTAGATATATTACCATAAATATAATTGTAAGGTTTTCCTAATTGAAGTCCACAGTATTTAGCCGCTTCTTTTTCCATTTCTTCTGTAACTCCTCCAACGCTTAATCCGAAACAGGTTTCTTTTGTTCTGTACCAATTATTTGGTCCATAAACAACCCCTACTTTGTTTGATTCTATAACATTTCCACGATCAATTACCATTGCCGCATGCCCAGTAGGAATAACACCTTTATACCTATCCGCTGTTACTAAAATTTGTCCCGCTCTTATCGGATATTCATTCCTTCGATAGTTTCTATGAGTTGTAAAATTAAAAAGTGAAATACCTTTCTCATTGTTTTCAATTGAAAAGTCGTTATACTTTTCGTTGAGTTCTTTTAATAACTCATTTACCTCTCTTTTGTCAAAACCATTAAATTTATTAAAAGTTTCTCCATAAGGCTTCGCATATTCTTTTTGAAAAACTTCAGTTTCGTAGTTGTTTCCATGGTTTTCATCATTAGCTAAAACTGTACCTCCGGAATTGAAAATAATACAAAACAAAAAAGCTAAAGACATAACTTTAATAAATAAGTTTTTGTTTTTCATAAAAAACCTCCTCTAATAGACTACTTTACACTACCATATTTTATTTACTTTGCAAGTATATCACAACCCCCAATATTTTTCTATGCTTTTGTTAGCTTTAGTTAATTAAACTTTATTATGAAATTGCAATTTTTATAAATATGTTTTATAGCAGATGAGATTGCTATAATTGCCCATTAATAATTATCATTTTAACATCTTGCTCAATTAGTGAAATTATTATACTATATTTTGAAGGTTATTATTCTTTAGACCTTCAATAAATAAATACTTTATTTGAATGACGAAGATGTCATATCATAAAAATTTCAAAAATCGCTTTACCTTTTCAGAAGCTTGTGCTAGAATTGTATCAATAGAAAATAAACGCTAGGTTTTAAAGAGGGAAACAGGTGAAAGTCCTGTACGGTACCGCCGCTGTATAGTGGAGACCTTGCTTGATGCCACTGGGAAACTGGGAAGGGAGCAAGTGTTGTAGAAGCTTAAGTCAGAATACCTGCCTATCGTTTTATGCCGGAACTCTACGAGTTATAGAGGGGTGTAAAAAATCATGGGTTTTTTGTATGCATTTTTTTACTTCTTAACTTTGGGGTTAGGAAGTTTTTTTATTGTAAATTTTAGAAAGGAGTGAAGAGATGAAGAAGAACAGAAGATGGGCATTGGGAGCGTTTTTGATTGTTTTTGCAATGCCGACAGTATCTCATGCAATGCATATAATGGAAGGTTTCTTGCCAAAGGGCTGGTGTGTCTTTTGGGCTGCATTAACTCTACCCTTTGTAGTGTTAGGTTTTAGGTCAATCAAGAAAATTATCGAGGAGAAACCAAAATTAAAAGTATTATTGGCTATGGTTGGGGCCTTTGCCTTTGTATTATCTGCCTTGAAGATTCCTTCAGTCACTGGGAGTTGTTCCCACCCAACAGGTGTGGGCTTAGGTGCAATTTTATTTGGACCGACAGCCATGGCAGTAGTCGGTTTGATAGTTTTGCTGTTCCAAGCAATATTACTTGCTCACGGTGGTTTGACAACTCTTGGGGCAAATGCATTTTCCATGGCAGTAGTTGGACCTTTGGTGGCTTATGGAGTTTATAAGCTGGCTAAAAAGGCAAAGGCTCCAAAAGGAGTTCAAGTCTTTCTAGCTGCAAGCTTGGGGAATCTGATGACTTACGTGGTAACATCATTCCAGTTGGCAATAGCCTTTCCAGCTGAAGTTGGAGGTTTTACAGCATCTTTAGTAAAGTTTATGGGGATTTTTGCCCTTACACAAGTTCCTTTGGCTATAAGTGAAGGTATACTTACTGTGATAGTTTATAATGCAATTAAGGCTTATGGAAATCAAGAGTTAAAAGACCTAAATGCATTGAGAGGGGAGGCTTAAAATGGATACTAAAGTAAAAGATAATCATAAGTTCAATCTAGGGAAAAATATGATTTTGTTCTTTTTGGTGGTTCTGTTGGCCATTACTCCCTTGTTATTTTTAAAGGACGCTGAATTTGAAGGGGCTGACGGTCAAGCTGAAGAGGCTATTACAGAAATTGCTACAGATTATGAGCCTTGGTTTGAACCTTTTTGGGAGCCACCAAGTGGAGAGATTGAAAGTTTACTTTTTAGCCTTCAAGCTGGTCTTGGAGCAGGAATTATTGGATACGCTATAGGATATTTAAAGGGAAAAAATAAACAAGAGAAGTGATTTGATTTGAGGATGGATAGGCTGGCCTTTACCTCTAAGTTAAAGGGGGAAGACCCACTTGAAAAACTATTTTATACTGTCTTAACCTTGTTTGTTTGTATATGGGCAGACAATCTATTGATTTCTTGTATGGTTATTATAGTTAATATTTTTTTGTCTTACTTCAAGGGTGGACTTCCACTTTCTTCAATCCTTAAGACCTTTAAAGCACCCTTGACCTTTTTATTCTTAGGTGTAATAACTGTGGCTTTTGAGTTTGGAAATTCACCAGACTACCTATGGAAGATGGAGATTTTTGGTATCTATGTTGGCTTTCATAATGCAAGCTTGTTAAAGGCTACCCATTTGTTTTTCAAGGCACTAGGGGCAGTGTCCTGCCTCTTTTTCCTTTCTCTTAATACTCCTTTTAAAGATATTCTTTCGGCTTTGGAAAGATTAAAGCTACCTAGGCTTTTCTTGGACCTATCTGAATTAATTTATAGGTTTATTTTTACACTGTTAGGAACAGCTGATAAAATTTATTTAGCCCAAGCTTCCAGACAAGGATATGGAAGTTTTGTCCAGTCCTATAAATCTATGGGTCTTTTGATTGCTTCTGTTTTTACCAAAGCCTATAAAAGGAGTGATGATGTATACGAAGCATTATTATCAAGAGGCTATGAGGGAGATTTGAAAGTTTTACAGGAGGAATATAGGTCAAATAAAATGGTTTACCCTTTAGCAATCTTATTTAATTTATTTTTAATTGTTTTGAAGATGTTAATGGAGGCGTAAATGGAGCCAATTGTTAAGGTAAAAGGATTAAGCTATACATATCCGGATGGCACTAAGGCATTAAATAATGTTGGATTGGAAATTTTTCCTTCTAATACCATTGCCTTCTTAGGGGGTAATGGTGCTGGTAAATCTACTCTTTTCAAGTGTTTGAACGGTATCCTAAAGCCTACTTGTGACTTATACCAATTCCAAGGAGAGGAAGTTGATTACAGTAAAAAGTCCATCGCAAAGCTTAGGGAGTCAGTGGGTATAGTCTTTCAAGACCCGGATATACAGTTGTTTTCAGCAAATGTATACCAAGATATTTCTTTTGGACCAATGAATATGTATCTAACAAATGATGAGGTAAGGGCTAGGGTGGAAAGGGCCATGAAGGCCACTGGCGTGGAAGAGCTGAAGGATAGGCCGACTCACTTTTTATCCCATGGACAAAAAAAGCGGGTTGCCATAGCAGGTGTCTTGGCTATGGAACCTAAGCTAATAATTTTAGATGAGCCTACTGCAGGCCTTGACCCGAAAGGCGTTTCTGAATTATTAAATATTTTAAAAACTTTGAAGGAAGAGTTAAATATGGTAATATTAATAGCCACACATGATATAGATATTGTGCCACTGTACGCTGACTATTGCTATGTAATGGACGAAGGGAAGCTTGTTTTTTCAGGAAGTCCCGAGGAGATATTCAAGGAGCCTGAAAGAATAAGGAGCCTGTCATTAAGACTCCCAAGGATTGCCCACCTTATGGAAATTCTTAAGAAGGAGGATGGATTAGATATTGAAGGGATGCCTTCGACAATTTCAGAGGCAAGAAAGGAAATTTTAAAGAATGAAAAAAGGGATTAGCTTAAAAATAATATTTGGAGGAATGGATAATGAACAATAGGGGGATTGTTGTTGCAAGTTTTGGAAGTAGTTATTTGGAAGCAAAGAAAAAGTCCTTTGATGCTATTGAGGACTTGGTTAAGGGAGAATATAAAGATTATCTTGTGGAATCTTCTTATAGTTCCGGGATAGTTAGGGGTATTTTGAAAAAGAGGGACGGGATTGAAAGCAGAACAACAGAAGAGCAGGTTGATGACATGAAGGCAAGGGGCATTGAAGACATTGCTATCCTTTCTTTATATGTTATACCCGGTGTTGAATATGAAAAGTCCACCGGTCAAGGGCTTCCAAGGACCCTAACCCTTTTAGAGGAAGAGGAATACTATGATGATATAATGAAAGCTTTAAAAATTGAGGACAAGGAAGAGGTTGTTATTTTAGTAGGTCATGGAACTTATGTTGAGGCTGATTCATATTATGGCAACTTCCAAAGATATATATATTCAAAGGGCTTTGACAATGTTTATATTTCCAGCTTGGAAGGGGCTAATGGTCTGGATGATTTACTTGAGAAGATAAAGGGTAAGCATAATAGGGTGAGGCTTGTTCCATTTTTGATTGTGGCTGGTGATCATGCACAAAATGATATTTTTGGAGAGGAAGATTCTTATCTTTCTGCTTTTAAAGAAAATGGAATAGAAGTTGTGGAAGATAGGCAAGGTTTGGGAGAAAGAAGGGGGATTCAGGAAGTGTTTTTGAAAAAGCTTGAGGCTCTTCTTTCTAAAATGGATGAATTTGAAAAAATAGGGGGCTATTTTTAGTTTTTGGAGGTTGTTATGTACGAGAAGAATCCCATGAGGATTGAAGAAAAAAGTATGGAAATAATAGATGAGAGTTTGTCTGATGTCAACTTTACAGAGGAAGAACTTCAAATTGTAAAGAGGATGATTCATACTACAGGCGATGTGGAATATAGGCATATTATTGATATTAGGAATAACTTTATTGATGTCTTCAGGAGGGACTTAAAGAATGGTCTAACTATCTATACCGATACCCGGATGGCAGAGGCTGGGATAAATAAGAGGGCCTTGAAAAAGTTAGGAATTAGTATTAGGTGTTATGTAGACGATGAGAGGGCCTTTTCTTTGTCCAAGGAAAAAGGAACTACCCGCTCGGCAATTGGCGTGGAACTGGCAGTTGAAGATGGGATTGATATCTTTGTCTTTGGAAATGCACCAACTGCTTTATTTAGGCTATTAGAACTATATAAAGAAGGGAAGGCCAGTCCAAAGCTTATAGTGGGTGTGCCTGTGGGCTTTGTTGGAGCTGCTGAATCTAAAGAAGCTTTAAGGGAGACAGATATTCCACAAATTTCTACCATAGGACCAAAGGGTGGCAGCAATGTAGCTTCGTCTATAGTGAACGCCATTCTTTATATGACAACAGAAAGATGTTAGATAGGTATATTACCCAAGACGGTAAGAGGTTAAGGCTTGGTTATACGACCGGCAGCACAGCAACAGGGGCTGCAAAGGCTGCAGCTACTATGCTGGAAACTGGCAGAGAAATTGACCTTGTGGAGATTGAAACCCCAGCCATGATAGACTTGGCCTTGGAAGTTGTAGATATAGAATTTGGAGAGGGCTATGTTTCTTGTGGAATTATAAAAGATGCAGGAGACGACCCTGACTCTACTGATGGAATTAAAATTTTTGCCAAGGTCTCAAGGAGAGAAGATAGTAAAATTGTCATCGATGGTGGTGAAGGGATTGGGAGGATAACTAAGAAGGGCCTCTTTGGGCAGGTAGGAGAGGCTGCTATTAATCCTGTTCCTAGGCAGATGATAGAAAAGGAGTTGAGGGAGGTCTCTTCCTTTGGTTATAATGTTTTGATTTATGTTCCTGAAGGGGTTGAGGTTGGGAAGAAGACCTTTAATAAAAACATAGGAATTGAAGGGGGAATTTCCATTATAGGGACAAAGGGGATAGTTTATCCAATGAGTAATGATGCCCTTATTAAAACAATTGAATTGGAACTCGATTCTATATATGAAGAATATGGAAGTGGAAGGATTTTATTTGTACTAGGCAACCATGGCGAGGCACTGATAAAGGAAAAGGGGATAGACCTGCCGACAGTTAAGATTTCCAACTTTATTGGAGAGGCCTTTTCCTATGCCTATTATAAGGGTTTTAGGGATTTTTTATTGGTAGGCCATATTGGTAAGCTTTCAAAGCTTTCCATAGGGATTTTTAATACCCATAACAGGACTGCTGACACGAGGCTTGAAGCCTTTATTTACTATATGGCCATGGCCGGGATATCTTATGAAAAGCTTTTGGAGGTGAACCAACTAACCACCGCAGAGCAGGCTACAGAATACTTGTATGACAGGGACTTAGACTATATTATTGGAGATATGGAAAGAGGTGCAGAGGAAAGGATTCGGACCTATTTGAAGGATGATAGGGTCAAGGTCCAAGTTGGTATCTACTCTATGAATAGGGGGCTTTATGGATGTTAATATTAGCAGGAGCAGGGACTGGGTCCATAGATAGGTTAACTATAGAAGTCTATAGGGAGATAAAAAATGCTGACAGGGTATTTGCCTTTGGTAGGATAGCAGGAAATTTTAAGGAGATTAGGGAAGATATTGAAATTGTAAATCGTGTTGATGAAATAATTAATAAAGTGAAGTATGTGGAGGGGACAATACTTATTTTAGCTTCTGGAGACCCTTGTTTTTTTGGAGTCCTTGACCTTTTAAAAAGAAAGGGAGTAATAATAGACAGGGTTTTACCGGGCCTTTCATCTATGCAAAGTCTTATGGCTAAATTTCAGATTCCCTGGAAGTCCTTTGAATTTATTTCCTTTCATGGCAGGGATATGGACTTGGAAGCTTTAGCTAATGATAAGTTGTTTTTCCTTACAGATAAGATAAATACAGCTAGGAAGATTTCAGATTCTTTGTCAGAAAAGGGATACAAGGGCGAGATATTTGTTGGATGGGACTTGGATTCAAATAACGAAAAAATTTATGAGGGAAGGATTGGAGATTCTTTTGAGGAAGTTTCAGACCTTTCATGTATGGCGGTGATTATGGATGAAGATATTGAGAGATGAAGACCTTATAAGGGGAAATATCCCTATGACCAAATTTAAGATTAGGGCCTTGAGTTTTTTTGAGCTGGGAATTCAAGAAGGGGACAGGTTCTTGGATATAGGCTGCGGAACAGGGTCTATTTCTGTACAGGCAGGTCTTTTTGGAGCTGATGTGACTTCCATTGATAGAGAAAGAGAGGCAGTTAGCTTGACTAGGAAAAATGCGGAGGCACAGGGATTAAAAATTGATGTTATAGAAGGAACAGCCCACTTTGACCTACCGGATAAGACTTTTAACAAGTGCTTTATTGGTGGTGGGTCAAAGAATATGGAAGGGATATTTGATTATTTGGAAGACCACCTAGAGCTTGGAGGTACTTTAGTTGGCAACTTCATTTTAGTTTCCAGCCTCAATTCATTTTTAAGTTGTCTTAAGGAGAGGGCTTATGAGGAAATTTCTGCCTCTTTAGTTCAAACTGCCGGTATGAGAGAGAGTGGTCTATTCATTGGAGACAATCCGATTTATGTTGTGTCGAGCCGAAAGGGAGGGAAGTGATGATATATTTTGTTGGGGCAGGTCCTGGAGACCCGGACCTTATTACTGTAAAGGGCAGGAAGTTACTTGAAAGGGCAGATATGGTCATATATGCAGGTTCATTGGTTTCCAAGACTCATTTAGATATATGCAAGGCAGGGGCAGAGATTTTCAATTCTGCTAAGATGACCCTAGAAGAAGTTATTGAAAAGTTTAAAGAGGCTGAAGAAAAGGGCTGGCTTACAGTGAGATTACATACAGGAGACCCCAGCATATACGGTGCCATTCAAGAGCAAATTGATATCATTGAAGGACTTGGCTTTGAATACGAGGTTGTTCCAGGTGTAAGTTCCTTTACTGCTGCAGCTTCTGTTATAAATAGGGAGTTTACACTTCCCGGTGTAAGCCAAACGGTAATTTTAACTAGGCAGAAGGGGAGGACTGATGTACCGGAAGAGGAGAACATTACCAGCCTAGCCAAACATAAGGCATCTATGGCAATCTTTTTATCTGTTGCTAATATAGATTCCTTGGTGGAAGAATTAATTGAAGGTTATGGCAGGGATGATGTCCCATGTGCAGCTATCTACAAGGCGACTTGGCCTGAAGAAAAGGCAATAATAGGAAGCCTTTCAGACATTGCAGGAAAGGTCAAGGCGGCCGGTATAAAGAACCATACGCAAATATTGGTGGGAGACTTTATTTTGAGTGAATATGAAAGGTCTAAGCTTTATGACCCTAGCTATTCTCATGCCTTTAGAAAGGGAAGTCAATGAAAATAGTAGTATACTCTTTTTCTAAGAATGGAGAGGAGATTGGAGAAAAGTTATTAGATCTTGGAGCCTATGAAATTTGCCACAAGAGGTCCAAGGATTATAAGATATCTAAAGAAGTAGAAAGTGATTTTAAGGAGTATGATGCCTTAATTTTTATTTCTTCTACGGGGATTGCTGTAAGAATGATTTCCAAGTATATTGTCTCAAAGGAGACAGACCCTGCAGTCCTTGTCATAGATGACATGGGAAGATTTACTATTTCTCTTTTGTCAGGCCATATAGGGGGAGCAAATGAATTGACATTAAATATTTCTAAAGTTTTGGGGAACACTCCTGTGGTTACAACGGCAACAGATGGTAGGGGGATAGAGGCTGTAGATGTCTTTGCAAAGAGAATGGGCTACAAGATAGATAACCTTGCAAAGGTCAAGGACCTTATGTCCATGAGGATTAATGAAGGTAAAATCCACTGTTATTCGGAAACTGGGGAATATCCTAGTGATGACGGTCTTATAAGGTCTGATGATTTTGAAAGTAGGGAGGCAGACGGGTGGATATATATTTCTTCTGACCTTAGAGAATTTAACACTCCAGTTTGTAGATTAATTCCTAGGAATGTTAATGTTGGAATAGGTTGCAGGAGAGGTATTAAAAGGTCAACTCTTGAAACTGTACTCTTAAAGGCTTTTGACCTTGCTAAATTGGACATAAGGGGAATTGGTCGGATAGCCTCTATAGAAGATAAAAAGGACGAAGAAGGTATTATAGAACTTGCTAAAAAATATGGGGTGGACTTTATAACCTTTACAAGGGATGAGATTAATTCTGTAAAAGATTTAAGGGAAAGGTCTGACTTTGTAAGGGAAACCATGGGAGTCTATGCAGTTTCAGAACCATCTGCCATATTATTAGGTGGTGAACTGATTTTGACAAAATATAAGGAAGATGGGGTTACTATTTCTATAACTAAGAAAAGAGGTGGACAATGAAGAAAATATATGTAATCGGTATTGGACCGGGTGGACTTGAACATATGACAGAAAGAGCGAGAAAAGCTATAGAAGAGAGTGATGTGATTTGTGGCTATACACCCTATATTGAATATATCAAGCCTTTGATTGAAGGCAAGGAAGTTTTTACAAGTGGTATGACAGGAGAGATCGATAGGTGCAAGAAATGCATAGAATTGGCGGAGGCTGGTAAGGTAGCCTCTATCATAAGTACAGGAGATGCAGGGGTCTATGGTATGGCAAGTCCAATGTTGGAACTTTTGGAAGGGAAGGAGATAGAAGTGGAAATAGTTCCGGGTATATCTTCTGTCTTATCAGCTGCGGCTGAACTGGGGGCACCCTTAACTCATGACTTTGCAGTTATCAGCCTTTCTGACCTTCTAACTGACTATGATTTAATTATGAAAAGGCTGTCTTTGGCAGCAGAAGGAGACTTTGTAATTGCCATTTATAATCCTAGGTCTAAGTCAAGGAAGGACCATCTGGAAGAAGGGGTTAAGGAAATAAGAAAGTTCCGTTCAGGTGGTACACCTGTAGGAATTGTAAAGAATTCAGGCAGGGAGGGAAGGGAGATATCTATCACCGACCTAGACCATATTGATTATGAAAGTGTAGATATGCTTACTATTTTAATAGTTGGCAATTCTACGACTAAACTTGTGGAAGGGAGAATTATTACTCCGAGGGGTTATTGGTGATTTGGGTAATTGGAGGAACAACAGAGGCTAGGGACTTTATTGATAGGCTTGAAGGAATAGAATATGTTGTTTCTGTAGCTACGGAAGAAGGAAGGGAGTTTTTAAAGGGGAAAAATGTCTTTGTGGGCAGGATGAATTTCCATGAAATGGAAAAGTTTTGCCTTAAGAAAAAAATTTCTGCTATTGTTGACCTTTCCCACCCTTATGCAAGGATTGTGTCTGAAAATGCTAAGGCCATATCTGTAGAGTTTAAGATTCCATATTTCAGGTATGAAAGACCAATGCTAGAAAGTCCAAAGGGGATAGACAGTTTCAATAGGCTTGAAGAAATGATTTTCTATATGAAGGACTTGGAAGGTGTCTTCCTTATCACTTTAGGGTCTAAAAATATTAAAGAATTGGTAAAGGTAAGAGGGGATAATCGTTTTATCTTTCGAGTTTTACCAACGGAAGAAAGTATTAGGTCCTTGAGGGAAAACGAGGTTGAAATGAAGGATATTATTGCTTCACTGGGCCCTTTTTCTTACGAGCAAAATCTTTTAACTATGAAGGAAAATAGGGTTGACTATCTAGTTACAAAGAATTCAGGAGACAAGGGAGGCTATGAAGAAAAGATAAGGGCAGCAGAAAACTTAGGTGTTAAGATACTATTATTAGATAGGGCTCCAGTAGAAAGCTTGAGCCTAGAAGAAATATTTGAAAAAATCAAGGAAATGTAAGGAACCAGTTTATAATGAACCTGTGTCTTATTAAATTGGCTTTACAAGTTAAAATATGTTATAATATTAATAAGCTCCTATTCTTTTGTGAGAGAGCTTATTTTTAATTATAAGAAGGGAAGATGAAATGCAAAGGTCAAACTTAGGTTCGGAAGAAATAAGTGTTTTGGTTAAGAGGTTGGCTTTACCGTCAATTGTTGCCCAACTGGTTAACCTTTTATATAATATAGTTGACAAGATCTTCGTAGGCCATATGCAAGAGAATGCAGCAATCTCTTTGGCAGGTCTAGGAGTTTCAGCACCATTAATATTGTTGATATCGGCCTTTTCAGCATGTGTATCGGGTGGAGGGGGTCCACTTTCTGCCATAGCCATGGGAAAAGATAATCATGAAGAAGCAGAAAGAATTTTAGGGGCATCCTGCTTTTTATTAACTGTTTTTTCTATATTTATCACTACATTTGCTTTGATTTTTAGGCTGCCTTTATTAAAACTTTTTGGTGCAACAGAGGGGATATTACCTTACGCAGAGGCATATTCTTCAGTCTATATCTTGGGAACAATTTTTGTAATGATTTCCATTGGACTAAATGCCTTTATTACTGCTCAAGGACAGCCCAGGGTTGCAATGATTAGTCTAGTGCTAGGTGCTATAACAAATGTAATCTTAGACCCAATATTTATTTTTGTTTTTGAAATGGGAGTAAAGGGTGCTGCCTTTGCTACAGTTATTTCACAAGCCTTTTCTGCCAGCTTTGTCTTTAACTTTTTAAGGTCAAGAGAGTCAATTATCAGATTAAAGAAGGAGTACTTTAGGTTTGATTTACCATTAATTAAAAAAATACTATCTCTTGGACTTTCAGGTTTTGTGATGGTGGGAACGGAGTCGGCAGTATCTATTGCATTCAACAGGGGACTTTCCATGTACGGCACAGACTTACATATAGGGGCAATGGCAATTATGAACAGTGCTATGCAGTTATTAACAATGCCGGTCAATGGTTTTGTCAATGGGATTCAACCTATAGTGAGCTTCAACTATGGGGCAAAGAAATACGACAGGGTTAAGAAGACTTTAAAGATAATGCTTATAGTTGGAACGATTTATACTGTTCTCTATTGCTTATTTGTATATATAAATCCGGGAGCAGTTGCTGCACTATTTACAAAAGACATGGAACTAAAAAGACTTGTAGAGAAGCTTCTACCAATCTTTATGGCAGGGCTTTTCCCTTTCGGAATTCAAATGTGTGCAAGGTCCTTCTTTGTGGGGACAGGAAATGCAAAGACCTCATTGCTTATAGCGACATTGAGAAAGGTATTACTATTAATACCTTTAATCATAATACTAGCAAAATTCTTTTCAGTAATGGGGGTAATATATGCAGAGCCAATCTCTGATATCATTTCGGTTACAGTTGCAGGAATATTATTTGCTGTTCATGTGAGGAAGTTAGGGAAGGAAGAAAAGAAATTATAAATAAAATCAAGCTTGTTTAGTATTAAATACTCACACAAGCTTGATTTTTATTATAATTTAATGGTTTTTATGACCTTGCCAGTCCGTCGACTTGAAGGACAATACCTGTAATGTAAGCAGCTTCATCCGATGCTAGAAAGACAAAGGCATTGGCTATATCTTCAGGTTGTCCTAACCTTCTTAAAGGTATTTGATTAATCAATGGAGCAATTACATCCTTAGGGACAGCCTTCATCATATCTGTTTCAGTAATTCCGGGAGCAACAGCATTTACCCTTATTCCTTTAGGTCCAAGCTCACGAGCAAGGCTTAGGGTTATACCATTAACAGCAAACTTGGAAGTAGGGTAGGCGAAGCCGGCAGGTTGACCGTAAATGCTCACCATAGAAGAGGTGTTTAAAATAACTCCACTATTCTTTTCTATCATATAAGGGGCAACAGCCTTAATTGTGTTGAAGATTCCATTAACATTTAGCTTCATTACCTTTTCAAATAATTCACTTGTGTAATCAGTAATTGGTGTACTTTCTGAAATACCGGCATTATTAACTAAGATGTCAATTTGACCATATTTTTGAACTACTTCCTTGAAAGACTTTTCTACAGATTCAAGACTGTCAAGTTGAGGAGCTATTCCATCGACAACTGAATCAGGAAAAGCTTTTTTCAATTCAGCTACAGACTTATCGGCATTTTCTTGCTTACTGGCAGTGATAATAACACTTGCACCTTCCTTTAAAAAAGCTTCTGCGGTTGCGAAACCAATCCCACGACTTCCGCCGGTAATAAGAGCAATTTTTCCTTTTAATCTCATTATTTTCTTCCTCCTTTTCAATAGATAACAATTCATTCAAAGCTCAAATTAAATAAAAAGATATGTCATTCTTTTCGTATATTATACTATATTTTTTTAGACTTTCAATAATAAAATAGGAGAAATTTTCGTTGTCAACATAAAAAAAGTGCCTAAAGCAGAGGTTACTGAAAAAGTCAATTAAATTATTTATTTTTTACTGAAATTCAGTAGGTTATATATTTTATATAAAATTTACAAATTTAGAATATGAATTTTATACTTGTTTGATAATATTTGTAAAGAACCTAAAAAAGGAGGATTTAAATGACAAAGAAAATTTTAAAGAGTTTATTAGTATTTTATTGGTATTTTTCGCCGTTATATCAGGTGTTTCAATGAATATCTATGCAGAATCAAACATGATTCCAAATTATGAAGTTAAATTGCTTCTTGATCCAGATATTGTAGTAAACTCTGATGATAACTTAAAAAAGATTTATAGGGATATTTTCAATACTGGAAAAAGCTATAATGAAATTGCAGTAGAGTACCTTGATACCTATAATAAAGAATTTAATAACGAGGGTTGGGTTAATCGGATAAGAATAAAAGAAAATAAAGATAAATTTGAGCTTACTTATAAAAAAAGATATAAAATATTTAATCAAAACATTAACGATGCCTTAGGTTAGCAAACAGTGAAGGTTTTGACTCTAGTGATACAAACTATGATGCTCAGATTGACTGGGGATATAATAATATGACTCTTAGTATTTCAAGAAAAAAAGAGGTTTCTAACAAAGGTTATTCAAAGCTAGAACTTCCTAAAAGATAAGAAGCTATAAAAATATTAAAGGATAATATGCCAGGCAAAGAAGAAAACTGGAAAACAAAAAATTGGGGAACTGATTTGATTGATTTAGCTAAAAAATATGGTCCGGTTTATTATAAAAAGTATTCTGGCACTTTTGAAAATATTGACTTAGATATAGAATTATGGGAGATTGAAAATATTTTAGGAAAAAAAGAGATGATTGTAGAACTTTCATTTAAAACTGATTTATACGATGAAGCAGAATATTATAGACAAAAGATGATTAAGGTTTTGGATGGTTATGAGATTCTTGTGCATGGAGATTCTCTAAAAACTCAAAAAATATTAGGCATAGAATAAATATACAATTTTTTACAAAAAAATCACATTATTTGCCTAAATAAATTATATAAATATTATATAATTTGCATAGTTTAATGATATAAATTTGAGGTGATTTCTTGAAGATTGTTTTAAAAAATATCGAGAAGTCTTTTTCTGACAAAAAGGTTTTAAACAACATTAATATGACCATAGATGAAGGGAGTTTTACAACACTTTTGGGACCATCTGGTTGTGGAAAGACGACCTTACTTAGAATAATATCAGGTCTTGAAAGTCCAGATAGTGGAGAAATATTTTTTAATGACCGTTTGATATTTTCTAAAGAACAAAATATAAATATTCCACCTGAAAAGCGTGGTCTTGGATTTGTGTTTCAAGATTTTGCTCTTTGGCCTCACATGAGCGTTTTTGAAAATGTTGCGTTTGGACTTAGAACTGCCAAAAAGGAAAAAAACCTAAAAGAAGAAGTTCTTATGGCTTTAAAAAGTGTACATCTTGAAGGTTTTGAAAATAGATATCCACATCAGTTGTCAGGCGGTCAACAACAACGTGTAGCTTTTGCAAGGGCAATTGTTATAAAACCAGAGTGCATACTATTTGATGAACCTTTATCAGCATTGGACGCTTTACTTAGAGAAGAAATGAGAGTGGAGTTAAAACTTTTGATGAATTCCCTTAATATTACTTCTATCTTTGTGACACATGATCAAACAGAAGCTATGGAAATGAGCGATTACATTACTGTAATGTCTGGTGGGATTATAGAGCAAATAGATACACCTGAAGTAATATATAATCATCCAAAGACTTCTTTTGTAGCACATTTTGTAGGTTATTCTAATTGGATAGATGAAAAATCAATGTTTAGGCCAGAAAATGCATATATTGAAAAAAATAATGGGGATATGAATATATACAATACTAAGATAATATCTACACAATTTAGCGGTGATTCTTATATACTAAGATCACAATATAAAACAAATGAGTGGAAAATCGTCGCTAAAGAAAAATTACCTGTAGGTCAGTCAATACCCCTTTATGTCTTTGAAAAAGATATAATACAATTTTAAATTAAGGAGGACTATTAAAAATGAAAATGAAAAAAATTATGAGCTTATTCATGGTGGGACTTTTAGTATTTTTTGTAACTGCTTGCGGAAATAGTCAAATGAAAATATCTGAAAAAGAAAATATTAAAGCGGCTGAGGAAAACACACAAGAACAGCCTAAACAATTTTCTGATAAAGTAACAGTGTATATGCCATCTCCAGCAGGATTAGCTGATAAGTTGGCAGTTGGATTTAAAGAAAAAACTGGTATAGAAGTGGAATTATTCCAAGGTACAACTGGTGAAATTTTAGCAAGATTAGAAACAGAAAAAGCTAACCCTATAGCAGATGTTGTTATTCTTGCATCATGGTCAGATGGTTTAAATATGAAATCACAAGATGTGATAGAACCATACAAGACAGATAGCACAAAAAATGCAGTTAAAGGATGGGTAGATAATGAATCAAAACTATTTGGATATAGTGCATCAGCAGTAGGTGTAATTTATAACACACAAATTTTCCCAGAAATGTCAGATGATTGGAACGAATTATCAGATGTTAAATATAAAAATTTACTTGCTATTCCTGACCCAGAAAAATCTGGTGCCTGTAAAGATTTTGTAGCAGGATATGTTAACAAATTTGGTTGGAAAGATTTGGAAGGTATGGCAAAAAATGGTATGATTATTCCAGGAGCTAATAAAGCTGCACTAGAAGCAGTAACAACTGGTGAAGTTGGAGTATTGGTAGCAGGTGTGGACTATAATGCCTATTCATCTATAGAAAAAGGAGAACCGCTAAATATTTACTATCCAAAATCCGGTACGGTTGTAAATCCAAGACCTGCAATGATTATGAAAACAGCACCTAATATGGATAACGCTAAGGCATTTATAGATTATTTATATTCAGATGAGGCTCAAAAGCTTGTTGCTGATGCTTATTTATTACCTGGTAGAGAAGATGTAAAAGCTGATAAACGTACAAATCTTAAAGATATTACACAAATCGAAACAGACTGGGAAGCTATGATGAAGATTGCTGACGAGTCTGCAGCAAAGTTAAACAAAATCTGCAAAAAGTAGGAGATAACTATATTCATGGAAAACAAAAGTAAAAATTCAAAAATAATCTATACACATGCTATATTTTTGTTACTTCTTATTATATTTCCATTAATTTCTATATTTTTAAAGGCGATCATAGTAGATGGTCGCCTTAGTTTTTCTATCATTAGTGAGACCTTTAGCAATGTTGGAAATATACTTATTATAAAAAATTCTCTGATTTTAAGTACTCTTGTTGTGATTACAACTACTATAATTTCTGTTCCCCTTGCATTTTTATTTTCAAGGACAGAATTTAATAAATATCATTTTTTTGATATAATATTTATGATACCATTTATGACACCACCGTATATAGCATCTATGGGGTGGATACTTTTTATGCAAAAAAATGGGCTATTGCAACAACTGATACCATCGTCTAAGGGAAGTGAAAGTCTATTTTTTTCCATAGGAGGATTGACTTTTGTAATGAGCTTGCATGTGTTTCCGTTTATGCTTTCTATGTTAAAAAATGCAATGATAAACTTTCCAAATAACCTTGATGAAGCAGGAGCGGTATTTGGAGGGGGATTTTTTTTAAGGCTTAAGAAAATATTTTTTCCTCTAATGCTTGGGAATTATGCCATTAGTACCTTATTGGTGTTTGTAAAAACAATATCGGAGTATGGTACTCCATCAACACTTGGCAGGAGAATAGGTTTCGATGTATTTACTACAGAAATTCACCGTCAAGCTACGGTAGCACCAATTAACTTTGGGAAATCCGCTGTTTTATCATCACTACTTATAGGGATATGTCTGGTTATGTGGATGATACAAAATTACATCACCAACAAAAAATCTTATAATCTTGTTGGGTTAAAAGGCGCAAAAACTACATCAATAAAAATGAGTGTACCTGCTAAAATAATGGCTTGGATGTACATAGCTCTTATATTAGTGGTCGCCATTGGAATACCATATTTTTCAATAATTTCCACATCTTTAATTAAGCTTAGAGGATTTGGTTTTGCAGAGGGCAACTTCACATTAAATCACTATATAGAATTATTTACAGAGAATCAAAGGGCTCTAATGGCATTTAAAAATAGTTTTATTCTTGCTATATCTGCATCTACTATATGTGCTATTTTAGGCACAGTAACGGTTCTTGCGGCTAGAAAATCAAAAGGAATACTAAAAAAGTTTATACAAATAACAGGTCTTTTGCCAGAAATGCTTCCAAGCATTGTATTGGTACTTGGTGTTATGTTATTTTGGAATAGAATATATAATATTTTGCCACTATATAATACAATGGGAATACTTGTTTTAGCGTATGTTATTTTATTTTTACCCTATACTGTTCAGTATGTGACATCAGCTTTTACACAAATAGGTACTACTTTGACAGATGCTGGAAGGGTATTTGGTGCGAATCAAATGTATATATTCTTTAGGATTATCTTGCCTTTAATTAAAAATGCAATTGTAACTGGATGGATGATGACGTTTATAATTTCCATTAGAGAGCTTGTCACCGCAAGTTTGATAGCTCCCCCTAATACTTTAGTAATTTCAACCTTTATAGTAAGAGAGTTTGAACAGGGTAGTGTATCAATTGGTATGGCAATGGCAGTAATATGTGTTTTATTTACAACAACGTCACTTTTGATATTAAACTATGTATTAGATAAACAAAGAAATCGTGATGGATAGGCTATATTAGGATGTAATCATTAAACATATAAGCAAATATAATCAGCTAAAATTTCTAAGTAAAATTTACTATAGAAATATTATTTTTGCGTAGAATACTTTTAATTCTAAGATTTTTATTTGTGGCAAACTAATAGTACACAAAATGGCAACCATAAATAAAAAAAGTGGCAGTAGAACAATACCACTAAATTTGATATATTATATAAATCAATAAGTATGAGGTTACTTAATTACAAAGAAATACGGTTTAATGAGAAAAATTATAACGCTTTTAATTGGGAAACTGGTGTGTACTTAGTGGAAAAGTCTTGTTCTTATTATACTTGTATTAATAAATTGATAAGGGTTATTAAATAAAAAGGAAAAATTATATGAATTATGTTGTTTCGGATATCCATGGATGTTACAATTTGTGGGTTAAAATTTTAAAAAAAATCAACTTTAAAGATGAAGATAAGCTTTATTGCCTAGGCGATGCTATGGATAAAGGAAGAGAATCCATTAGAGTAATGCAAGATATAATGAGTAGAAATAATGTAATCTATGTGATGGGAAATCATGATTACATGGCATTAAAAGTATTTGAAAAAGTAGTTAATTTGAGCTTTGAGGACTTTGAAAAGCAATATAATAAGATCAACTTAGAAGAATATACTTTGTGGGACAAATATGGAGGGGATATAACTTTAAAACAATTTTTTGCACTTAGTGTATACGAAAGAAAAAAAATAATTGATTTCTTACTAAAAACTACATTTTATAAGGTGTTAGAAATAAAAGGCGTTACATATATCTTATCACATGCAGGGATTAAAGATTTTAATGAAGATACAGATATCTCGGAATTATCTAATTTTCCGCTAGAATCATTTATATTTACAAGACCGGATTTTAATATTAGCCTGTTTAAAGATAAAAATAATAAACTCATAATAGGACATACTCCCACTTTATCCATAACTGGAAAATCAGAGATATATAAAAACAATAGCTATATAGATGTGGATTGTGGAGCTATTTATGGTGGAAAATTGGCGGCATATTGTATAGAAACTAAAGAAGAATTTTATGCATGCTGGATATAAATAAAGCAAAGATCTTATTACAAAGATTAGCTACCTGAAGACCTTTTTTAGAAAATCTATAAATAAATGGCTTAGGGATGTACAAAATAGATGGAACAAATATAATAATCGATCTTACTAGCAAACAGCAATAAAAAAAGGAATGTAATTTTCTCTATCACAATTTAGATTTTTTTACATAAAAACTTGACTCTATCTTTTGGTAGTGTCAAATTTTTTTGGTTCTATAATATCTGTTGGGGGGGTAATTCTCCCAGCAGATATTTTTTTACAAAAAAAGATACACTTGCAACCCAAAATCCTGTAAAATGTTAATCACCACAATAAACATAAAGGAGGGATTACAA
>JAAYNG010000075.1 GCA_012520935.1 Tissierellia bacterium
CCACCTGCTTTTAAATATGAGACAAGATTATGAATTGTTTGCCTTGCACGCTTAAGTCTTCTTGATATTTCTGATGTAGAAATTCCAATTTTAAAATATTCCTCTATACAAACGAGTTCATTTATGGTAAGATGTGTGTAAGCCATTTTGGTTTCCTCCTTATTATTCGTCGTGGTTTAATAAGTTGAGTTTACCAAATATGGCTTATCTTTTGTAGTTTTATTTTATTAATTGTCTAACTTAATTATACAATTCAAGTTAGTAAAATAATTATTATATATAAGCTTGACTTTTAAATTTTACTTGATTTTTTCTAGCAACCTATGTTATTATATATGTTGTTTAGTGAACGGAGGTGTTAAAAATGGCTAAAAAATGTGATATTTGCGGAAAGACTAAAGTTTTTGGTAATACTATTTCTTTCTCACACAGAAGAGGTAATAGGAGCTGGTCTCCAAATGTAAAGAGAGTTAAGGCAGTTGTTAACGGCTCTAATAAAAGAATTACTGTATGTACAAAATGCTTAAAATCAGGAAGAGTAGAAAGAGCAATTTAAGTTAATTGCTCTTTTTTAATCCTTACTATATACAATTAATCCACCTCGTCCTTTAATGGATATGGATGCATTTTTTTCTTTCAATTCATTACTAATGCCCCTTCCTTGATTTTTTAGAGGACTTAGTAGCAAATTTTCTACATCATATTTTAAACCCTCGCTTGTAAGACTAATCTCTGATACAGTAGGAATTACTGAAATATAATTAAAGTTTCCTAGGCACTCTTTATTAATAGATATTTTTCCTTCAAGAACAAAAGCCTTGTTGTTTTCATCTATGATTTCTGCCTTTACTCCAAGATTATTTAGGTAGTCTAGGAATAAAATATTATTTAATGTATGGTCAAGCCTGCTTCCCACAAAGCCAAACAATCTAATATCTTTATAGCCCTTGTCTATGGCATATTTTATGGCTATATAAGAATCGGTATAGTCCTTTTCTTTGGGGAAAACTAATATACTATCCTTCTTTTCTTCAGAAATTTTTTTTGCCCTTTCAGACATGGAATCAAAATCACCAACTATAATATCTACTTTGATATTATTATCCAAAAGGTAATCTAATCCACTATCTGCAGCAATTATATAGTCGGAAGATTCAAGCTCTCTTTTTATTAAGTCTGTTAAAACAAATCTTCCACCAGCTATTATTGAAGCCTTCACTTAGATAACCTCTTATATTCTTTTACCCTTTCTTCAATTGAAGGAGCCTTAAAAATATCAGAACCGGCAACCAGGACATCTGCTCCTGCATCTAAAAGTCTTTTTCCTATCTCTACATTAATTCCACCATCGACTTCTATTTCAAAATTTCTACTTCCTCTCAACTTATCTAATTCTTCAACTTTTTTAATTGAATTTTCAATAAATTTTTGACCCCCAAAGCCTGGATTTACGCTCATGATTAGTACTAGGTCCACCAAGTCTAAAATTTCCGACAGTAGGGATACTGGTGTAGACGGATTAATTGAAATTCCAGCCTTCTTTCCCAACCTTCTTATTTCATTTAAAGTCCTGTCATGGTGGATGGAAGATTCATAATGGATAGTAATAATATCAGAACCAACCTCAGCAAAGGACTCAATATAATTTTCCGGTCTTTCAATCATAAGATGGGTATCAAATACCATATTAGTTACCTTTCTAATTGATTTAATTACGGGTAAGCCAAAAGAAATATTTGGAACAAAAGCCCCATCCATTACATCTAAATGAAGGTAGTCTGCACCTGCCTTTTCTAAAACCTCTATATCCCTTGATAAATTCGAAAAATCTGCTGATAACAAAGACGGTGAAATTTTCATTAGTATCTCCTTTCACTCTCTAATTCATTTAAAATATATTTGTAATTCTCATATCTTGAGCTGGATATTTCTCCTCTTTCAACTGCTTCCCTAACATTACAGTCTGGCTCGGCTATGTGGGCACAATCACTGAAGTAGCATTTATTAAATCTATTAAATTCAATAAAATATTCTTTTAAGTCTGCTGGGTCTAAGTCTACAGTCATTGAAGTGTATCCTGGAGTATCTAAGATCATAGTTTCATCATCAAGAGGAACAAGCTCAACAGCCCTAGTTGTATGCCTTCCCCTTTGAGTTTTTTGTGAAACCTTTCCTGTTTCAAAAAGATCTTTATCAAATAGACCGTTGATTATTGAAGATTTACCAACACCTGAAGGACCTGAAAATGAAACTATCTGTCCATGCAGAGCACTTTTTAGTTCTTCAATGCCTTCACCAGTTAATCCATCGGTCAAATATACTCCATAGCCCGCGAGCTTATAAATCTCTTCTATTTCTCTTGCCCTTTTCAAGTTTAAATCTTTTTTATTAATGCATATCAAAACTTTGATATCTTGAATTTCTGTATTAATTATCATCTTATCCAATAATACTAGGTTTGGGTTTGGCTTTTTGGAACTAATAGTCAATACATTCATAGTAATATTAGCAACTGGTGGCCTTATTAACTCTGTCTTTCTCTCATAAATTTTTTCTAAATGACCTTCCCCATCATCCTTTACTGATATTTCAACTAAGTCTCCAACCATAGGCTTAATATCATCTTTTCTAAAGATACCCCTTGCTGTAGAGTTGAATAATCCATCTTTAGTTAAGATGTCATATCTACCTCCAACACCCTTTACTATTCTTCCAATCATTGAATAGTCCTTGTGTCTTCATAGCGACCATCATATAAAATATCAAAAGAAGTTCCTAGTTGTCCAGTTAATGTTACAGATACTGCCCCATCTTCTGGAGTTAATTCTTTTTCGAAAATCTTCTCTGAAACCCCATTATATATCTTTATTATTTCTATCTTTGTAGTTTCTGCATCAGCCCTTGGTGAAAGGGATAATGTAATTGATTTTTCAGTTGGTGTTTCAGTCTCTTCATTATCTGTATTATCAACATTGTCATTATTATCATCTGCTATATCGGTTTTATCCTTATTATCAGTTTCTTCATCCTTGTGAACTTCTTTTCCCAAACTAACACTAATTTCAAGGGTATCATCTTTTGTTATGAAATCTCCTGAAGCATATGATTGGTAAGTTACAATATCTTTATCAAATTCAGTATACTCATTTCTGATAATTTTATAATTGGTAATGTTTCTATCCTTCAAAAGTTTTATAGCTTCATCAATTTTCATATTTGTAATATGTGGAACTTCAAGACTTTCACCTTCTTTACCTAAACTTACAACTACTGTTACATAATCCCCACTTTGAACAGATTTATCTGTATCCGGTTGTTGAGAAACAATGTAATCTTTTTTAACACTATCTGAATAAACATAGGTAATAGTGCTTGGGTTTAAAACTAAACCTGCATTAGCTATAATCTTGTCCGCATCTTCAAGGCTCTTGTTAGTTACATCAGGCATTTTTAAAGTTGGTCCACCCTTGCTAACCGTAAGTTCTATAGGAAAGTTTAGCTTAACCATAGTATTTTCTGCTTGTTCCTGAGAAATAACTATACCTTCTTCTACTTCAGTACTTTCAACTTCTTTTATCTTATAAGATAAATTATTTTCTTCAAGTATCTTTTTTGCATCATTTATACTTAATCCTACAAGTTTAGGAACGGATATTTCTTCAGTAGAAAATAAGTTACTCATTTTCCCCTTAACGGAAATGAACATAAAGAATATTATCAATGCTAGGAGAATCCCAGCTGCTATTTGAAGAAAATCATTTCTCCTACTCTTATTATCATGTTTTTTCAAATCATCATCTCTTGTATTAATTTCTTTTTCTTTTTTATCTATAATATCTTCACTGATAACTGGGATAAGTTGTGTTCTATCATCAAACCCATCCTCATCTTCAAAAGTAACTGTCTTTCCTATTTCAACTTTTTTCAAATCATTAATCAATTCTTCTGCAGATTTATATCTTTCAATTTGTTTTTTCTTCATGCATTTTAAAATGATTTTTTCTAAATCAGCTGGAATTTCATGATTAATCTCGCTTGGTGGAACAACTTCATCTTGAACATGTTTTAAGGCCACAGTAATTGGACTATCTCCATCATAAGGGAGTTTACCAGTCGCCATCTCATACATTACCACACCTAGAGAGTAAATGTCTGATTTTTCATCAGTATATCCTCCCCTAGCCTGTTCTGGAGAAAAATAATGTACTGAACCTAAAACGCTAGATGTTGTAGTTATTGTAGAGCTGGTTACTGCACGGGCAATTCCAAAGTCAGTAACTTTTACCCTGCCATCTTGAGTAATCATTATATTGTGTGGTTTAATATCTCGATGAACAATATGGTTTTGATGAGCAACCCTTAAAGCCTGAGCTATTTGTATAGAAAACTCAAGAACCTTATCCATTGGTAAATTTTCTTCTTTAATAAGCTCTTTTAGGGTCTTTCCATCTATAATCTCCATAACGATGTAGTTAATCTTTCTGTCGTCTATAAGTTCTTCTCCAACATCATAAACATTAACAATATGTGGATCTGAAAGACTGGCTGCTGCCTGAGACTCTCTCCTGAACTTCCTAATGAACTCCTCATCTGCACTGAATTCATCTCTCAATACCTTTACAGCAACAAATCTGTCTAGTAGGTTACAATGGGCTTTATATACTATAGCCATTCCCCCGTCCCCTACTTTTTCAATTATCTCATATCTCCCTCCGAGAACTTTACCTATCATTTTACCACCTCATTAATTGCTATTGTAATAACGGAAATGTTGTCCCTGCCACCCTCTTTATTGGCTACTTCCACTAACTCATTAGCAAAATTACATTTATTTTCATTTTTTAAAAATAGGTTCAACAAGCCCCTATCAGTAATCATCTTAGTTAAACCATCGGTAGAAACAATAAACATATCTCCTTCAACAAGGTCAACTTCATAAGAGTCTGACTCAATTGTGAGTTCTGTACCAACAGCTCTTGTTATTTTATTCCTATATGGATGAGTTTTCGCCTCTTCTGGTGTTATTTCTCCATTCTTTATTAACTCGTTAACATAAGAATGATCAACAGTTATTTGATTTATTTCTCCATTCCGGATTAAATAAACTCGGCTATCTCCTACATGCTCTATTAATAGCTTTCCTTCATAAACACAGGCTATTATCAATGTAGTTCCCATTCCGTTTAAATCACTATTATTAATAGATTCTTTATATATATATGCGTTGGCCTCTTTAATAGCTGATTTCAATATTTCTTTGATATCAATTCCATCATTATTAAGGCTATTTTTAATAGCTTCTATGGATATTTCAATAGCCTTTGAACTGGCAAATTTACCGCCATTATATCCACCCATGCCATCGGCCAACAAAAACAAAGGATACTTTGCATCTAAATCTTTTAAAACAGAATCTTCATTTTCTTCTCTTACAAGCCCCTTGTCAGAACAAATAGATATATCCAAATCCATCACCTTAGCTTTTTTATAATATGCTCTAAGTTCTCCACATGAAGCTGAAATATCTGAACCTAGGCTCCTTCTTATTGTAACATTTAACCCCTTTAAATTTTCTTTAAAATTTTCTAAATCATCTTTATTAGTTTTTTCACCACTAAAACCATCAACTGGATTTAACCTAATTAAATTAATATGGCATTTTAATCCTTTTGTAAACTTTATTATATTCTCTGCATCAATGACAGAATCATTTTGCCCCTTTATTAAAGTATATTCAAAAGTAATCCTTCTTCCTGTCTTTTTTTGATAATAAAGCAAAGACTTCTTTAAATCTTCCAACGGATAAGACTTGTTTACAGGCATTAGTTTTGACCTTTTTTCATTATCGCAATTATGTAAAGATATAGATAAACCTAAAGGTAATTCTAAGTCTGCTAAATCATATATCTTTGATGCTAGTCCTGATGTTGATAAAGTAACAGCTCTTTTAGATAGGTTTCTCCCTCTCTCGTCTGTGATTATTTCGTAAAATTTTATAACATTATTAAAATTATCCAAAGGCTCTCCCGAACCCATTAAAACTATATTTGAAATATTAATATCAAATTCATTTTCAATTAGGTATACTTGGTCTAGCATTTCAAAGCTTTCTAAATTTCTCAATAAGCCATCTTTCCCAGACCTGCAAAAACTACAGCCCATTTTACAGCCTACTTGAGTAGAAATACAAATACTATTCCCGTAAGAATATTCCATTAGCACTGTTTCTATTATATATCCATCTTCAAGTTTTAACAGTATTTTTTTTGTATTATCAATCTTGGAAGTAAAATTTTTTTCAATTTTAGTTTTAGAAAAAGAAAAAATTTCATTTAAAATCATCTTCTGGTCTTTACTTAGACCAATTATTTCATCAATACTCCTCTTCTTTTTCACATGTAAGCTTTCAAAAATCTGGCTGGCTCGGTACTTCTCTAAGCCTAATTTAATTATCTCATCTTGTAGTTCTTCAAAATTTAAATTTAAAATATTCATTTCCTTCTCATTTTCGCTATGAAGAATCCTTGACTTCCATCTTCATTTGGCAGAAATTCTTTCATCCCTTCTTCAGAATCATCAAAGCTTTCTAATTTAAAATCTTCATTATCGCTTAAAAATTTTACAACATTATCTTCATTTTCTATCTTAGAAATTGTACAAGTAGAATAAACAAATAAACCTCCAGTTTTTACATAATTCTTAGATATATTCAACATTTCAAACTGAACTTTTGCAATTTCCTCTATATTTCTCCACTTCAGTCTTAATTTTATTTCAGGTTTTTTTCCCATTGTACCAAGACCTGAACATGGTGCATCTAATAATACCCTATCAAATGTACCCAAAGATTTATTAAATTTTGAAGCATCATTAACTATAGTTTTTATATTTCTAATTCCTAATCTTTTCTTTTCCCTCTCAATTATCTTTAATCTATCTTCATTAATATCTGCTGATACAATTTCTAGCTTATCCTTCATGCTCTCAGCCATGGCTAAAGATTTCCCACCTGGTGCTGAACATAAGTCTAAGACTCTCAAACCTTCTTTTAAATCCATGATATTTGGTATTCTTTGGCTTGTAATATCCTGAATTGAAAAATACCCATTTTTATATTCAGAAGTTTTCGTAATTAAACCCTTGCTTTTTATAGCTAAGGCAAAAGCTTCATCCATGTCTTTATATTCAATATCTAACTTATCAAATGATTTTTTTAGTTTATCCTTACTCGCTTTAATTGGATTTACCCTAATAAAAAGAGAATTATTCTTCATATTATTAAGAATATCTCTAATCTCATGGATACTATAAGATTTTATCCAATAGTTGATAATCCATGACGGAACAGAATACTTTAAGGACAAGGCTTTTTTTGAAAGAGATTCAGTAGCCTTATCATATAAATCTTTACTACGAATATATTCCCTTAATAATCCATTTACAAAAGCAGCATACTTATTATCATAATCTCTTGCAAGTTCAACTGCTTCATAAATAGCAGCCCTTTCTGGTATCCTATCTAAAAACCTTATCTGGTAAATTGCCATCTTTAAAATAAGCAGAATTTCCCTTCTTTGATTTTTAATTGGACTTTTCGCTAGTTCAGATACAATATATTCTAAATAAATATCATTTTCTATAACACCATAAACCAATTCCCTTATTAGTCTTTTGTCCTTTTCATCAACTTCTTCACCAATTGAGTTTAAAAGGACATTTGAAAAAGCTCCTTCAAAATAAATATTATATAAGAAATTTAGTGCTAATTTTCTTGCACTAGTCATCTCTTCTTCCTCTTGTTAGATAAAGGACTCTTAATAATTGTGCTATAGCTGTCGCTGCTGCAGCCACATATGTCAAAGCCGCTGCCCCTAATACCTTCTTAGATGCAGGTATTTTTTCTGGAGGCATTATTCCATCTGCCAAAGCTTCTATTGCCCTGTTGCTTGCATTGAACTCGACCGGTAAAGTTACAACTTGAAACAATACTCCAAAACTAAACATAATAATACCCAACTTTACAAAACCAGTCATTTCAATTGCTATTCCCATTATTATTAGGACCCAAGCAAGGTTAGTTCCTATATTAGCTACCGGTACTAAGGCAGCCCTAATAGAAAGTGGCAGATATTCTTCATTCTTTTGCATTGCATGACCTACTTCGTGTGCAGCTATACTTAAGGATGAAACTGAGCTTCCACTATATACTCTGTCTGACAGCATTACAGTTTTAGTTCTAGGATCATAATGGTCAGTCAAAACTCCTGGTGTCTTTCTAATAGTTACATCATAGATTCCATTTTTTTGTAAAATTTGCTTAGCCACATCTGCACCTGTAAGTCCTGTACCGCTATCAATATTAGAATACTTATTGTATCTGGATTTTACTAAAAATTGAGCTATCATAGAGAGTATAATACATGGTACAATAAAAATAATGTAAGAACTATCAATTATCATATTGCATCCCTCCTAAAATTTCCTTATTTAGCTTGTTACCAACTAAATATTCTGAAACTGTCATCTTTCTCTCCCCTGGCATTTGGAATTCATTAACTTTTATTGCTCCATCACCAGTCTTTATGATTATTCCTTCCTTGCTAATATCTAATATTTCTCCAGCCTGTCCTTCCTTTGTTGTATCAACCGATACAGCACTGTGGATTTTAAACTGGTCGCCTTGGTAATAAGAATAGGCACTTGGCCAAGGTACAAGCCCTCTCACAAGATTTAAAATCTCTTTTGAAGATTTACTCCAATCTATATTCCCCATGTCTTTGGTAATCTTTCCAGTATATGTCGCTTTTTCATGGTCCTGTGGCTTTTTAGACCTATAATAGTTATCAAAATCTTCCATTACTTTCACTAGAAGATTCCCACCTATTTCTGATAACTTTACTGTTAAATCTTCTGAATTCATACCATCTATATTAACTTCTTCAATAGCCAAAATATCTCCTGAGTCAAGACCTTTTTCCACTTCCATAATAGTTACGCCAGTTATTTCATCGCCATTTATTATTGCTGCATTTATAGGTGAAGCTCCTCTGTATTTTGGAAGTATTGAAGCATGAACATTAATGGTTGCCTTTGGAATTTTCAAAATATCCTCTTTTAAAATCATTCCGAAAGCGACCACTATCATAATATCAGCTTTAATTTCTGAAATAATTTTCTTTGATTCTTCTGTATTAATATTTTCTGGCTGATAAACATCTATACCCTTTTTTAAAGCAAATTCTTTAACAGGAGAAAACCTTACTTTCTTACCTCTCCCACTCCTTCTATCCGGTTGAGTAATAACCAAAGGTATTTCGAATCCTGCCTCATATAATTTTTTTAAAGACGGAACAGAAAATTCTGGTGTCCCCATAAAAATTAACTTCATTCTTCACCTTCAAATTTAATATCATCTTCACTATAAAGCTCTCCAATAACTAAATCTGTATATAAAATACCCTCCATATGGTCTATTTCGTGAAGTATAGCCCTTGCCTCAAAATCTACTAACTCTACTTCTTTTTCTTTTCCTTCCACATCAATATATTTTAATTTAACTTTTTCTGCCCTCTCCACTTCACCACAAAACCCTGGCACTGAAAGACAGCCTTCTAACTTAGTTATACTACCTTGCTTTTCAATAATCTCAGGGTTAATAACTACCTGTGCTTCACCTTCTACATATATAGCGGCCATTCGTCTTAAAATTCCAACTTGGACAGCTGCAAGTCCTGCACCATTATATTCTTCCATAGTATCCAATAAGTCTTCAGCAATCATCTTTGTTCTATCATCAACTTTTTCAACTATCCTAGATTTTTTCCTGAGGATTGGGTCTCCGTCCAATCTAACCTCTCTTAAAGCCATATTTCCTCCTCAAATTATACTATTAGGATTTACATCAATAATAATCCTAACTTTATTTTTATTCTCTAACTTATTATATACCCATTCCAATATATGCTTAGTCAAATTTTCTTCATCTTTATGAGTTTTCACGATTATTTGATGCCTAAACCTTCCCTTAATTTTTTCTATAGATGATGGATTTGGTCCTAAAATATCTACAGTTTTTAAAGCTTTATGCCTAATACTAGCCCTCAACTCTTCTGCAAATTCCTTTGAAAGATTAATAACAGCTTCTCTAGAATTAGATGAAAATCCAATTAATATTAATGATTTAAATGGAGGATAATTAAACTGTTTTCTGATTTTTAATTCATTTTTATAAAAAAGTTCATAGTCTGAAACAGCCCCTGCCCTTACTGAATAATGTTTTGGATTAAAGCTTTGAACAATAACATGTCCTTTTTTTTCATCTCTACCAGCCCTGCCTGCAGACTGCGAAATAAGCTGAAAGGTTCGCTCAGAGGCATGAAAATCGGGAATGTTTAAACTTAAATCAGCTAATAAAACACCCATTAATGTTACATGCGGAAAATCAAACCCCTTTGATACCATCTGTGTACCAATTAATATATCTATTTTTCGGTCCAGCATATCTCGATAAATTTCTTCATAAGACTCCCTATTCTTTGTTGTTTCCATATCCATTCTTCTAATTCTAGCCTGAGGAAAGAGTTTTCTAGAAACCTCCTCAACCAATTCTGTCCCAAGACCAATCAAGCTAACATCATTGCTGTTACACTCAGAACAAAAACCTGTCATTATTTTTACACGACCACAATAATTACATTTCAATAAATTTTTTGACTTATAATATGTCATTGAAATATCACAAGCTTCACATTTTTCTGTATGGCCACATGATTTACATGAAATAAATCCAGAATAACCCTTTCTATTAAGAAATAATATTACCTGGTTTGCATCCTTCAAGGCTTCGTTTATTCTGTTATATAGTTTCCTACTAATTATTGATGTGTTTCCAGACTTATATTCTTCTGCCATGTCAACAATTTCAATATCAGTCTTTGTTTTTGATATTCTGTTTTTTAATTCTAATAATTCTAATTCTCCATTCAAGGCTTTATAATATGTTGTTAAATTTGGAGTTGCTGACCCTAGTAAGAGTTTACCACCAACAAAATCAACCCTCTTCTTTGCAACTTCAAAAGTTTCAAACCTTGCCATACTATTTGATTTAAAACTGCTTTCATGTTCTTCATCAATTATTATAAGACCAAGATTTGACAAGGGGGCAAAAACAGCTGACCTTGCCCCAACTACAATTCTTTTCTCGCCATTCTTTATCAAAACCCATTGGGCTAGCCTTTCTTTTGGGGTCATTTTAGAATGCAATACTGCAACCTCGCCCTCAAACCTACCTTCAAACCTGTCTATCATTTGAGGAGTTAGGGCTATTTCCGGTACAAGTATTATTACACTCTTTCCCTTACTTAAATAGAATTCAGTTAGTTTTAAATAAACTTCAGTTTTACCACTGCCTGTTACTCCATGAAGTAAAAATCCCTTTCTATTGAAGTTAACTACTTTTGTGTAAACCGCTTCTTGTTCCTTATTTAAAATCTTTTTCTCATAATATGGTCTGATTGGAGATTTAGTATCTAATTCTCCAATTTTCGATATAATAACTTCTTTTTTTATTAAAGTATCTATTACAGATTTTGGAATCTTTAAATCATCCCTTAATAATTTATACTCAACATAATCTTTGTTCTTTAAGTAGTCTATAACTTTAAGTTGTAAAGTAGCGTTTTTTGGAATTTTTACATCCGGATTTTTTAATTTCAAAAAAATCTTTCTTTCTATTTGAGAATCCTTGAAAAAAAACTTTTCCCTAATGGCTCCCTTTGATTTGAACAGGTCTATAGCATCTTCCACCTGTCTATAGTCCCTATTTTCAATAAGCTTTTCATAGGAAAAAATACCTTTCCCATACATAGAGTTTATTAGTTTAACTGTTTCATTATCTTTTTCATCAATTACATTTAATACTTCTAAATTTCTTGAAATCTGGTTAAACCTACCTGGTGGCATCACTAAATGAATTGCATCATTAAAGGTTGAAAGATATTTATCCCTAACAAAAGTAGCTAAAGTTAAAAGTTCTTCAGAAATAATTGGATTCCTGTCGACAATTTGAAATATCTCCTTAAGTTCCATGTCTGTTTTTCCAATTTTTTTTGAAATAACAAGACCTAGAACTTTTTTATTGCCTTTTCCAAAAGGAACAATAACACGGCTACCTAGCTTAATATCATCATATAAAGATTCATTTGCATAATAAGTAAAAGTTCTATCTAGACTCCGAACATTTGTGTCTATCAACACTTCTACAATTGTCATTTCTTCAATTCTAAAAGATATTCATCCAAAATAACCTTAGCAACCTCTCTCTTTGACATCTTTGGGAATTTCTTTTCTTCTCCTAGCATATTAATTATCGTTACAATATTTGTGTCGGCATTAAAGCCTGCACCTTCTTTAGTAACATCATTTAAAACAATAAAATTTAGGTTTTTCTTTTCTATTTTTTTCTTAGCATTTTCTATAAATGAATCTGTTTCAGCTGCAAAACCAATAATAAAACGGTTTCCTTTTTTTTCTCCAAAATGTTTAGCAATATCTGGATTTTCAACCAGTGTTATATTTAAATTTTCATCAGTCTTTTTAATCTTTTTATCACTGGTATTTTGTACCCTATAATCTGCCGGAGCTGCTGCTTTAATTAAAAGGTCACAAGAATCAAAGTATTCTTCTATTGCATTTAGCATTTCTACAGTGGTTTGAACATTTACTCTGTGTACGCCAACAGGTGCATCAAGATTTGTTTTACCGGAAATTAAAATTGTTTCCGCACCCCTTGCCTTAGCCTCTCTCGCAATCTCATAACCCATTTTTCCGCTAGACTTATTAGTAATAAACCTTACAGGGTCAATAGACTCTTCAGTTGGACCTGCAGTAACAACAACTTTTTTGCCATCCAAGTCTTTCTCCGTAAGCAGATAATCTATATATTCCATTATTTTTGCAGGTTCTTCCAATTTACCAACACCTTCATCTCCGCAAGCCAACAGACCCGTTTCCGGTTTAATAAGCTCATAATTTAAACTTTCAAGCTTCTTTAAGTTTTCTTGAAAAATAGGATTTGTATACATATAGGTATTCATAGCAGGCGCAATTAGTATCTTTGACCTAGAAGCCATGAGTACAGTAGTCAAAAAATCATCAGCAATACCATTGGCGATTTTCCCAATGACATTTGCCGTAGCAGGGGCAATAACAATCAAGTCTGCCTTTTTTGCCAATGAAATATGTTCAGGATTAAAGCTATCAATTGGCTTAAACATGTCCACATGACAAGGACTTTTTGCCATAGTTTGAACAGTTAATGGGGTAATAAACTCTTGAGCAGCTTCTGTAAGAATTACATCAACTTCAGCTCCAGCTTTTTTCAATCGACTAATTAAATCAACAGCCTTATAGCAAGCTATACCTCCAGTCATCCCCATAACTATATTCTTGCCAGCAATCCTATTCATCATTTTCACCGTCGTATTCTACTTCCTTAACAGAAAACTCATCTTCATCTTCTCGCTTTATTAAATCATCACTTTCCATAGAGGATATATCTGTTTCCAATTCAACATATTCTTCCTCAAATATTTCTGGAGGTCTTTCAGAAAAAGTAATTTTATCTTCAAATAACTCTTCTAAAGCAATGCTTACCGGCCTATTAGAGTTTGTTTCAACCAAGGGTTCATCACCTGCAACAATTTCTCTAGCCCTTTTAGATATTAATAAAGCCAGCGTATATCTATTGCCACCCTTTTCTCTTAATTCTCTAAATGAAGGATTAAACATCAACTATCACCTCGTCTTATCGTAATACTCCCTATCTGTTCTTAGCATTTCTGCCCTTACAATACTTAAAAAATCCTCAGTACACCTTTCTACATCATCATTTAAAATTACATAATCATAAGAATCCAACTGTCCAATCTCAATCCTTGCATTGGACATTCTTCTTTCGATTTCAGCTTCGTTTTCAGAATTCCTATCCCTTAATCTTTTTTCTAACTCATCAAAGCTTGGCGGAATAATAAAAATAGATACAACATTCTCATACTTTCTTACAACTTCTTTTGCCCCTTGAACATCAATTTCTAAAACAACAATCTTGCCATTTAAAATTTCTTCTTCTACTTTTCTTCTGGGAGTTCCATAAAAATCGGTGTGAACATAGGCATGTTCTAAAAACTCACCCATATCAACCATCTTGTTAAACTCATCCTTGCTAATAAAAAAATAGCTTTCTCCCTCCACTTCTCCAGCTCTTGGAGACCTAGTAGTTGCTGAAACAGAAAGAATTAATCTGTCATTTTTAGGCATGGCCTTTTTTATTATAGTACCCTTACCAGTGCCTGCCGCACCAGATACCACTAACAAAAAACCTTTCATATTATGCCTCCTTAGATTGTGTCCTTTGTGCAATTGTTTCAGCCTGTACTGGTGATAAAACTACATGGTTTGAAGTTGTAACAACAACTGACCTAGTCTTCCTACCATAAGTTGCATCAATTAACATTTGCCTATCCCTAGCATCCTGAATAAGTCTTTTTATTGGGGATGAATCAGAATTTAAAATTGCAACAACCTTGTCCCCTGAAACAACATTTCCAAATCCAATATTTACTAATTCCATTTTAATCACTCCAAATTCTGTATTTGTTCTCTAATTTTTTCAATCTCTGTCTTGACTTCAACAACAAGTTTAGAAATTTCTACACAAAAAGACTTAGACCCGATAGTATTAATTTCCCTATTCATTTCTTGGACTAAGAAGTCAAGCTTCCTACCAACAATATCTTCTTTACTTAAAATAGTATTAAATTGTTTAATATGACTGTGTAATCTAACAATTTCTTCAGTAACATCCGACTTATCAGAAATAAATGCAATTTCCTGGATCATCTTGTCCTCATCAATTGCAACACTCTCATCCTTTAACAGGTCTTCTATCCTTGAATGAAGTTTTTCCTTATAGGTCAACGGAGCATTTTTTGATAAGTCTTCTATCTCTTTTAACATACTTTCAATATTAACCAATGATTGGTCAATAGCCTTGCCTAAAACCTTACCTTCTGCTGTTTTCATCTTTAATAACTCTTCAACAGCATCATCAACTACAGACAAGACTAAATGTGCAGTTTCTTCTTCCCCTGTATCATCCTTTTGAACATCTACTATATCTTTTAAAGACAAAATGTCTTCAATTTTTACAGGTTCTTCTATTTCTAAAATCTCTCTCAACTTGTCCAAAGATTCCTTAAAATTTTTAGCCATTTCCCAATCAATTTTAATATTATTGATTGTCTTGTCTATATACTCTACAGAAATATAAACCTCAAGCTTACCTCTTGAAATCTTGTCTTTAATTAGCTTCTTAATATCGTCTTCTAAAAAATTCAAATGTCTTGGTAGCCTAATATAAATATCAGAAAATCTTTGATTCACTGACTTAATTTCTACCTTTACATAAAGAGCTTCTTGCCTTTCTGCCCTTCCATATCCTGTCATGCTTCTTAACATAGTCCACCTCCCTATATAGACCATAGCTTATAATAGAAAAAAAAGAAAGAGAATGTTAAGAAAACTTAACATATAAATAAAACACCAAATTCGGTGTTTTATTTAGCCTCTTTCCATTCAATTTTTACTTTTATCTTCTCACCAACTTTCCTAATAAATCCATTATTTAATTCAACCATATTTATTAAGTCATTGTCCTTGTCTTTTAATGTGTAAATGATTCTTTCTCCTAAAAATTTAACATCCACAACTTCAACCTCTTCTCCTTCAGCATCATCTATAATTGATTCAAATCGAGAGTATAGACCATCTTTTTCATTAAGATTACCTATAAAATCTTTAGAATAATTGTCTTCTAAATTATTGTACATTTCAACTGGACTATCAACCCTTATTAATTCCCCTTGATTTAATAGCATTACTGTATCTGAAATTGAGAAAGCTTCCTCTTGGTCATGTGTAACAAAAATTGCAGTAATTTCAAATTGCTTTTGAATTGAAGAAATCTCTTCCCTTAATACTTCCCTTAAATTCTTATCTAAGTTTGAGAGGGGTTCGTCCAGTAAAAGAAGTTTCGGCTTTATAACTAAACTCCTTGCAAGAGCAACTCTTTGTCTTTCCCCTCCAGATAGTTCATGAGGTCTTTTATGTTCTTGACCACTGAGTCCAACTGTATCTATCATTTCTTTAATCATTTCATTTTTCTCTAATTTAGAAAAATTTCTAAACTTCAAACCATATCCTATGTTGTCCTTTACACTCATATGTGGGAATAAGGCATATGATTGAAAAACGGTTGCTACTTGTCTTTTTTCCGCTGGTAAATTAGTTATGTCTTCCCCATCTAAGATTATTTTACCTAAATTAAGATTAATAAATCCTCCAATAGCTCTAAGAATTGTGGTCTTACCCGACCCAGACGCACCTAAAACCGAAAGTAGTTTTCCTTTTTCCAAAGAAAAAGATATGTCCTTTATTGCAAACCTGTCCCCATATTTCTTTGTAATATTTGAAACCTCTAAAAACATATCAAACTCTCCTTCTCTTTAATAAAAACCTTACTAATAAGTTCATTGATGCTGTTATTAGTATTATCACAATAGCCAAGGCAGAGCCTACATTATATTTACCACTTTGGATAGCATCAAACATGACCAGTGTCAGAACTTTTTGACTTGGGTAAACCAAGAAAATAATTGACCCTATAGTTGTCATAGATTGACTGAAGCTATTGGCAAAGGCCATTGCAAGATTATCTTTTGCATTTGGAAATACAGAATCTAAAAATATATTAAAGCCTGTTCCACCAAGGTCTCTTATGGCAGATGTTTCTGATTTTGGAATTGCAGAAGTTATTTCTACACCCAATTTTGACGAAAATGGCAATTGCCTAAATAACATATTTAATACAACTATTGCTGCTGTTCCTGTAAGGTGAATTGGCTCTGACCTAAATGCTAAAATATATCCTATTCCAAAAAATGAACCAGGAATAATGTATGGCATCATGGATACAAAATCTACAGCTCCCATTAGTTTCTTTTTTCTAATTACTAAAAAGTGCCCAATTAGTAAACCAATAACAGAGCCCACTCCTGCTGAAAAAAAGGAATAGATTAAACTTCTTATCAATGTTTGACTTAAATAAGGTTTGGCTTCTATAAAATTTGACACTGTAAAATAAGGAACCCCTGCTTGTTTTCTAGAAAATGCTGAAAATAAAATTCCTCCATACTGTATTCCAATCCAAAATAATGTAAAAATAGAGATAAAAGTAATAATATTAAATAAGATACCTTTATCGCCCAACTCAACTTCCATATGAGCCTCACCTGTTGAGTCTAACTCTTCCTTAATACTCTTCCTATAAAAAAGATATGCAATAAAGGCAGGCACAAATAAGACAACATTAATTACAGATGCATAATTTAAATTTCCATATGCAATCATATTCAAATACGCTTCCGTTGCGAGAGTGGAAAAAGAGCCGCCAATTATTGCCGGAGTAGAAAAATCTGAGAGACTCCTTACAAAAGTTAAAACAGCAGACACTGCAATTGTCTTTTTTAATATCGGAATTAAAATTGACCAAATTATTTCTCCTGTTGATGCTCCAAGGTCTTTCGCAGATAGGATAATGTTTGGATCAATCCTTCTTAGTCCACTTAAAATTAGTATGGTATTAAGAGATACTGACCCTATACTCTGCATAAGTATAATCCCCACCATTCCATATGTATTTAATGTTAATCCAAATATATCATGGGTTATAAAGCCTCTTTTCCCAAACATTTCTATATAAGATAAAGATGTAACAAATGGTGGTGAAATCATTGTAAGCATCAAGAAAGCAAATACAATTTTTTCAACTTTTTTTCCTTTAAAATATACATAAACAGCAATAGAAATAGATAATATGCTGGTTAATACAACAGTATATACTCCTGTCATTAGGCTATTCTTAATAAGTTTACTGTCTCTTGCAAAAAAAACAGAGAAGCCTTCAAAGTTGAAACTTCCGTCTTTGAAAAAAGCTTCTCTAAATACCGCTAAGAATGGATAGAGGATAAAGAGAGTAACAGAAAGCACAACCATAAAATAGATGATGTTTTCTAAAAAATTATCCCTCTTTATCCTATCCATATATTATTTATCTCCTGTTAATTCCTTCCATCTATTCAAAATTGCTTCTCTTTGTTCACCAAATGTAGCAAGTTCTTGTTTGACAAGCTTGTCTTGAGGAAGTCCTAAAGATAATCCTTCAACTCCTGGTTTTATTAATTGAGCTGAATCTTTTCCATCTAATTCTGCTACAATTTGTTGGTTATCTGGTCTTAGCATGAAGTTTACAAATTCTTTAGCTACATCTGCATTTTCAGAACCCTTAAATACAGCAACTCCTTCTGGTACCCATGGAATACCATCCGTTGGATATACTACTGTTAATCCGTTTTCTGCTGCTGCATCAAATGCTGACTTGTCAACTGGAATAATTCCAATTGCAAATTCACCAGCTACAGTTTTTTCTTGTGGGTCTTTACCTCTCTTACCATAGTAAGGAATATTGTCATTTAATTTTGCAAAGTAATCCCAAGCTGCATCTTCACCCATCATGTCTATTATCCCTTTAACAGCTGCATAGTTTGTGCCTGAAATAGCCGGATTACTCATGATTATTTCATCCTTGTAAATAGGATCTGCAAGGTCTGCCCATGTTTCTGGTGCCTTAAATCCTTTTTCAGCTATTACTTTATCATTCAGTAAGAATCCTACAACTGTCAAGCCTTTTGAATACCAAAATCCCTCTGGGTCTTTATATTCTGCTGGAACATCTGCTGCTTCTGGAACTTCAAATGACTCTAAGAAACCTTTTGCTTTTGCATCCATGAATGCATCAAGCCCGCCTCCAAACCATAAGTCAGCCATTGGTGTTCCACCTTCTGCTTCAACTCTTGATAATACTTCACCGGAACTCATTGATAAGAACTCAACCTTTGCTCCTGTTTCCTGAGTAAACTTGTCAAACAATGTAACATACTTGTCGCTTGTAGCAACAACATTCATTGTTCTGCCTGTGAAATCTACCTTCTCTGGCTCTGGTGTTTCCTCTTCTTTTGCTTCCTCTGTTGCTTCTTCTGTTTCAACTTCTGTTACTTCCAATGCTGCTTCTTCTTTTTCTTTACCTGTACATGCAGTGATTGAAAATATCATTACAAGTGCAAGTAAAAATGCTAAAATTCTTTTCATTTCCTCTCTCCTTTCAAATATCATCATATTATTTTAACATCAAAAACAATATATATCAAATAGAAAAAACTAATAAGCTTTATTTAAATATGTTAATTTTTATTTAATCAATGGTTACATAGAAATACTAGTTAATAGAGTTTATCTCTTCAACTTTTCCTACTATAATTAATATATCATTTTCTATTATTTTTTGATCAGCCTTTGGTGAAACAATTATCTTATCTGCTCTTTTTATTGCGATTACATTAAAGCCATATTTATTAGGTAATCGTAATTCCTGTAAAGTTTTTTCAACCCATTTATCTTTTGTGAGCATTTCAACTATTGAGTAATCTTCTGAGAGTTCAATATAATCAACAATACTGCCGCTTGCCAAATTATGTGCAATTCTCACTCCCATATCCCATTCAGGAAAAACAATCTTATCTGCCCCAACCTTTTTCAAAATCATCTCATTGGTATCATTTTGAGCCTTTGCTATTACTTTCTTTACTCCAAGTTCTTTTGAAATCAAAGTTGCATAAATAGAAGCTTCCAAATTTGAAGCTGTTGCTACAATTGCAACATCATAGTTTTCAATTCCCAACTTGCTCATTGTCTCTTTGTCCATTATGTCTGCTTGAATTGATAAGGTTGTATAAGGAGTAGATTTCCTAACTGCATCCTCATCTTCATCAATTGCAAGAACTTCGTTTCCCAATTCAAATAATGTTCTTGCCACTGATTATCCAAACCTTCCTAACCCAAATACTACATATGATTTCATATTATTACCCCACTATTATATTTTCTTCTGCATACCTATAACTATCTTCATGACTCTTACTATAGGAAACTGCCATTGCAATAGTCAAACCACCTACTCTTCCAAAAAACATTGTAATACTCAATAGAATCTTTGAAAAATTTGAAAGAGAGGATGTAATTCCCATGCTCATTCCAACTGTTCCTTGGGCTGAGGTAGTTTCAAATAATGATTCAATAAAGCCTATATTATCAACACCTGTTATTATTATTGAAATTATTATTAACCATATTAATGCTATTGTGACAATGGCAACTGATTTACTTATAGTTTCATCAGGAATTCTTTTCTTGAAAATGTTTATGTCTTTATTTTCTTGAATTTCTGTCAATGTACTCATCAACAAAACAGCAAAAGTCGTTGTCTTTATACCACCACCAGTTGATGCAGGTGATGCACCAATGAACATTAATACTATCATAATAGGAGCTGATGTTTCTTTTATTTTTGATAAATCAATGCTATTAAAACCTGCTGTTCTTGTAACAACAGACTGAAAAAATGAAATTAGTAGCTTGCCACCAATACTTTCATTTCCAATTGTATTAATATTATTATTCTCAGTGAATAATAAAGTTATCATTCCAAATATTATCAAAGAAAAGTAGTTATAAAAACAATTTTTGTATGAAGAGAAAACCTCTTCGTTCTATAGTTCTTTTTTATATCTGACATTACTGTGAATCCAAGTCCACCTAAGATTATTAGACCAGCTATTGTTAGATTAATAAGCAGGTCATTTTTATATGGAACAATACTATTACCAAGAATATCAAAGCCAGCATTACAAAATCCAGAAATTGAATGGAAAATTGAATACCATAAACCAGTTTTTATTCCATATTCAGGTATAAATCTTATCATCAATAATACAGCACCAGCGCCTTCAATTAAAAATGTTAAAAATATTACTGATTTTACTAATTTTACTATACCGCTTAATGATTCTTGATTTAATTGTTCCTTAATAATAATTCTATCTTTTATGCCAATCTTTCTTCCAATTAATACTAATCCTGCAGTAGCTATAGTCATAAATCCTAAACCGCCCAATTGAATTAAAATAATTATTATTATTTGTCCATACAAGCTCCAATATTCAGCAGTATTCTCAACTACAAGTCCAGTAACGCAAACTGCTGATGTAGCTGTGAAAAGTGAGTTGACAACCTGCGTTGCTTCACCTGATTTAGAAGATATAGGTAGACATAAGAGGATTGTTCCCAAAAATATTATCATAAAAAAACTAAATGCGATAATAAAGTAGGGATTTCCAAATAAACCTCTTTTTTTCAATTATAACTTCCTCCCTATTATTTTTAAGAATCTTAGATAATTACTCAAGCTTTAACATCATTATATGAAAGCAACAAGCGAAAAACACGAAAAATAAAAATATCTTATTTCAATAATATAACTTAACAATACATATCGTTTCTCCAATATTTCACTTGCTTAAATGAGGACTCTTAAGTTTATATTAACTAAAATTAAAAGTAGAATTTAATAATTATGCCTTCTCAAATTCAATTATTATGATTACAAAGATATTATATCATTGTTTATTTTCAATAAAAGAAAAATCGTTTTTTTGAATAAATCCTTAAACGATTTTTATATTCTTATTATTCAAATAAGTCCTTTACACAATCTAATACTTTTTCCTTTTCAACAACTTCTATATTTTTAGTTTTAATTCCCTTTGCACTTCCTTTTGTTACATAAACCTTTTTAAATCCTATCCTGTCAAGCTCTTTTATCCTAGTTTCCAAAGCAGGAACTTTTTTTAGCTCTCCTGTTAAGCCTACATCTGCAACAAAGGCTATCTTTGAAGAAATAGGCTTACCCTTTACTGAAGAAATAATACTCATTATTACTGCTAAATTGGATGCTTGCTCTTGAAGTTTTATTCCTCCTGTAGTCTTTATTACAACATTTTTATCATATAAATTTGTAAATGCTCTTTGTTCAATAATTGAAATGATTGTCCCTAACTGATCCCTACCCATACACTCAGAAACTCTTGAAGGATATGGGGTGAATGACCTGGAAACAAGACTCTCTATTTCTAAAATAATAGGTCTTGTGCCCTCTCTTACAACTGTTATTGCAGAACCTTCAACTGGTTTTTCTCCATCTCTATCAGTTACAAAATATTCAGATGGATTATCAATTGACTCCATTCCCTTTTCAGTCATTTTAAAAAAGCCCATTTCACCAGTTGAACCATACCTGTTTTTGGTTGCAGAGAGTAATCTAAGTTCCTCTCCACTCTCTCCTTCGATTATTAATACTGTGTCTACTAGGTGTTCCAA
>JAAYNG010000076.1 GCA_012520935.1 Tissierellia bacterium
AAACATGACATTTTCCCCATCTTCTGTAAGGGCAGAGTATTCTTCATCATCCATACCAAAAGTCGCAAGTAAAATAAATTCTTTTTCTATTCCTTCATTTTCATCATATAATATTATTTTATCATCCATTTAATCACTCCCTCTATTTGTATCTAAATAAGCTTGCAATATAAAAGTTGCTGCGACCTTATCTATATGATTTTTTCTATTTTCCCTTCTAACACCTTGTTCAATAAGAACTGATTCAGCTGAAACAGTTGTTAGTCTCTCATCTTGAAATACTACAGGAATTTTTGTCCTATTAGAAATATAATTAGCAAAGGCAACTGTCTTTTCTGACCTTTCACCTACAGTCCCATTCATGTTGATAGGATTTCCTGATACAATCAGTTCAACACCATAATCATTAATTATTTCCTCAATCCTTTCAACATCTTTCTTTTTACCAATCCTATTAATTGTTTCCAAAGACTGGGCTGTTATCCCTAGTGGATCTGAGATAGCAACCCCTATCCTTTTATCCCCGATATCTAACCCCAAAATTCTCTTCATATATACTAGTAAGCTCCAAGATTTTTTAAATAATTAACTAATATCTCTTCCATCAACTCATCTCTCTCAAGTCTTACAATTGTGGAACGAGCATCATTAAAACTAGTGATATAGGTTGGATCCCCAGAAAGTAGATATCCAATAATTTGGTTAATAGGGTCATATCCTTTTTTCATTAGAGAATCATAAACTTCTAAAATAATCTCTTTAGCCGTTTCTTTTTCCTCTTTAGGGAGTGTAAATTTTTGAGTCTTGTCGTTATTCTCCATATTTATCCTCCTAACCAAGTATTTCTTTTACCATTTCTCTTCCTTGTTTTAAAGCATCGTCAAGTTTAGATGGGTCTTTGCCTCCTGCCTGAGCCATATCCGGCCTACCGCCTCCACCGCCTCCTGCGACTTGTGCTACATTTTTAATAATATTTCCCATGTTAATACCCTTAGTAACTACATCTTTAGTTGCCATACCAACAAAAGCTGGCTTATCATTAGCAACAGTGCCTACAATTACTATGCATGACTTACAAATTCCCTTTATCTCATCCCCTAATGTCCTAAGATTATCCATATCCATTCCCTCAACCTTAGACACCACTAGCTTTACACCAGAAATCTCTTCCGCTTTTTCAACAAGTTCATCAGCTAAAGAGCCAGATAATTTACTTTGTAGTTTTTCCAACTCCTTCTCTGTCTTTCTTAATTCTTCATTAAGGTTGTTTACTCTATCTTCAAGTCCTATTCTATTAGTCTTCAATATTTTTTCAAGAGAATCAAGCATCTCTTCATCCTTTAACAAGTGCTTGTATACAGATTCGCCTGTTATTGCTTCTATTCTTCTTATACCTGAAGCTACGCTACCTTCAGAAGTAATAAAAAACATACCAATTTCTGAAGTGTTATATACATGGGTTCCACCACATAGTTCTATGGAATAATCACCAATTTTTAAAACCCTTACATCTTCCTTGTACTTATCTTCAAATAAACCGATAGCCCCCATCTCTTCAGCCTTAGATAATTTAGTTTCAATAGTTTCCACTTTTGTATTTAGGAATATCTTTTCATTTACAATTTTTTCAATTTCCTTTAGCTCTTCATCTGAAACAGAATCGAAGTGAGTAAAGTCGAATCTCAACCTATCTGGTAAAACAATAGAGCCGGCCTGTTTAACATGGCTTCCCATAACCTTTCTTAAAGCCATATGGAGTAAGTGAGTGGCAGTATGGTTTCTTCTTATAGCATTCCTTCTCCTAGAATCAATTTTAGCAAAGAGTTTGTCTCCTTTGCTAATTTCTCCTTCTCCTACCTTAACAATGTGGAATATCTTATCTTTATTCTTCTTTGTATCTAAAACATTCGCTGAGACACCATCTTTTGATAGAATTCCTGTGTCGCCAACCTGTCCACCTGATTCGCCATAAAAAGGCGTTTCTTTAAGAATGATTATACCTTCTTCTCCCGACTTTAAAGATTTTACTTCCTTATCATCCTTTAATAATAAGATTACTTCTGACTCTTCTTCCTCCAAAGTATATCCAGTAAATAATACATCCTTATCTTCAAGTAGTGAAATATCTAATTTTTGAGTCTCCCAACCACTTTCTATGCCTGTCCTTGCATTCCTTGCCATATTTCTTTGTTCTTCCATTAATTTTTCAAACTCTTCTTCATTAACAGACATACCTTTTTCTGATAGAATATCAATAGTAAGGTCTTCAGGAAAGCCATAGGTATCATATAATTTAAAAGCCTTTTCTCCGTCTAATACTTTCTTGCCCTCTTTTTCTAATTCTTCAATATAGGAATCAAGTATTTCTAAACCTGTATTTAAAGTCTCTTTAAACTTATTTTCTTCCGTTTTTATTATTCTTAGAATATCATTTCTATTGGTTTCTAAATTCTTATATTCAACCTTCCAAGAATCAATAACAACCTCACATACCTTAGATAAAAAATCGTCTTCAATACCTAATAATCTTCCATGCCTAGCAGCCCTTCTAATAATCCTTCTTAAAACATACCCCCTTGATTCGTTACCAGGAACAATTCCATCCGAAACCATAAAGGTCATTGCCCTCACATGGTCTGTAATTACTCTGATAGAAATATCATCCTTTTCATTCTCACCATAATTTTTCCCTGTTACTTCCTCTATTCTTTCAATAATATCCCTCATTGCTCGGATATCATAAATTGTATCAACTTCTTCAAGAACACAAGTAATCCTTTCAAGTCCCATACCTGTATCTATATTAGGGTTTGGAAGAGGATTATAATTACCTTGCTCATCCTTATCAAATTGAGTGAAAACAAGATTCCAGATTTCTATAAACCTATCGCAATCGCAACCAGGCTTACAATCAGCATGACCACAACCATATTTCTCTCCCCTATCAAAGAAAATTTCAGAATCTGGTCCCGATGGTCCAACTTCCAACTCCCAGAAATTATCTTCCTTCCCTAATCTAATTATTTTTTCTTCAGGCATGCCTATATCATTTAACCATACATCATGTGCTTCGTCATCATCTAAATAAATAGTTGCCCACAATCTTTCAGGATCAAACTCCATCCTGTCAACTAAAAATTCCCATGCCCAAGCTATAGCCTCTTTTTTGAAATAATCGCCAAAGGAAAAGTTTCCAAGCATTTCAAAAAAAGTAGCATGTCTAGCTGTCCTACCAACATTTTCAATATCTCCAGTCCTAATGCACTTTTGACAAGTTGCCATTCGCTTATACTCTGGTATCAATTCACCTGTGAAATATTTTTTTAAAGGAGCCATACCTGCCCCTATAAGTAAAAGAGACTTGTCATTATGGGGAACTAAAGAAAAACTCTCCTCTATTTTATGTCCTTTACTCTTAAAAAAATCAAGATATTCCCTTCTTATCTCATGTAAGCCTATTTTCTTCATAATCTACTCCTTTATAATTTTCTTTTTTCAATAAAAAATTTAATAACTGTATATGCAATAGCTACAGCAGGAACAGCAAATATCATTCCAATAACTCCAAACATTCCACCACCAATTATAATACACATTAGAACTACAATTGGATGTAAACCAACCCCATCACTTAACACTTTAGGACCAATAATATTGTTTTCTACCCATTGAATAAGCATAAATACAATCGCTACGATTAATGCCTTTAATGGGCTCGCTATAAAGGCAAAAAATACAGCCGGCAAAAATCCAAGAAACGGTCCAATATATGGTATAATATCAGCCACAAATGTCACAATACCAATAATTATTGCAAAATCTATATCCATAATAGTCAAAAATATAGCAGTAGCAACACCAACGAATAAGGCCATTAAAATCCTGCCCTTCATAAAATCAACTACTGTTTGATTTATTTGATGAGATAGTTCAGTATATTCATCTATATCCTCCTTAAATTGTTTCGGCATAACATCAATAAATTTCTCTATTAACATATCTTTCTCTGATAAAATAAAAAATGTAAAAACAAGTATTAAAAACAGTGAAAAAAACTTTGAAGTTACACCAGAAAAACCTTTCATGACAGAATCGAACCACTTGCCGGCATTGTTAAGAATAGATTCATCTGCAAAAAATTTTGAAAAGTCTAAATCAATATTCTTTGCATCCAATCCAAACCTATCTAGTCTATAATTTATAGCAAATTCTTCTAAAATATTAGACAACTTGACTAGATAATCATCAAAACTCATTACAAAAATTTTAAATTCACCAACAAATGTAGGCATAACCATCAAAACCAAAAATATTAAAACCAATAGCATAATTACATATAAGATAATAACTGCTTGGGCTGGTTTCAAACCTTTACTCCTAAACCAGTTAACCATTGGATTTAAAATTATAGATAAGGCCAAAGAAAAAATAAGTGCACCTGTTACTGCCTTTAATATGGAAAACTTGCTTATTAAAACCATCGCTAATATAATTGGTATTAGGACTATAATAAGCTTTTTCACCTTTGAGCTATAAATAATTATCCTCTTATTTTCATCAACATGTTTATTCCCAACATTGATTAAATAATATGCAGATAATCCCACTAAGGCAGTCAGGGTTATCAAAAAAAATGTCTTTAAAACTTCAAAAAAATCAGAGTTTTTAAAAATCATTAAATCGCCCAATTAATCACCTCTCATAATTATCTATTATACCACAAATTGCCAATTTATAAATTAAAAGTTGAAAAATATTCTGATCTGTTCACAATATCTACTAAAACAAGAAGTCTGGATCATATATTAGCTTTTATATAATTAAATATTATAACATATAACACAATGCATTTTTTACTTAAAAACTTCTTTATTAACTTTATTTATTTCATAGATAGGCATTATTAATTTGATTAAGACAAGTTTGTATGATAAGATTATGTTTCATTAATAACAAAAGGAGGTATTTTTTATGGAAATCATTGCTAATTTATTAAACAACATTGAATCATTTATGGGAACAGCACTTATTTTCTTATTATTTGGAACAGGCTTATTTTTTTCATTAAAACTTGGCTTTATTCAATTCAGAAAATTTATCCCATCATTTAAACAAGTATTCGGAGGGATGTTTAGTAAAAAGAATCAAGAGCATGGTTCACTTTCATCTTTTCAAGCTTTAGCTACAGCTATTGCTGCTCAAATAGGTACAGGAAATGTTGCAGGTGTAGCAAGTGCTATTTTAGCAGGAGGACCTGGTGCAGTATTTTGGATGTGGGTATCAGCTCTACTTGGTATGTCAACAATATTTGCAGAGGCAGTCCTCGCACAACATTATCGCGACAAAAAAGATGGGGAATTTGTTGGAGGACCGGCTTATTATATTTCTAAAGGAGTAGGCGGTAATCTCGGAAAATTTCTTGCAGGATTTTTTGCTGTAATGATTACTTTAGCACTTGGAATTATTGGTAATATGGTACAGTCTAATTCTATTGCAGGAGCAGTAAATGAAGCCTTCGGCTTACCAACTTGGATAATGGGAGTATTCATAGCCATAGCGGCTGCACTAATATTTATAGGTGGAGTTTCTAGAATTGGAAAATTTGCCGAAACTGTTGTTCCAGTTATGGCGGTAATTTATTTACTGGCTTCTTTATTTGTAATTATTAAGTTCTCTGGACAATTAATTCCAACACTTGAATTAATCATTAAAAGTGCTTTTTCTGGAACTGCTGTAATGGGCGGTATTGTTGGTGCTAGTGTAAAAGAAGCCATGAAACTTGGAGCAAAACGTGGACTCTTTTCCAACGAAGCAGGTATGGGTTCGACACCACATGCTCACGCAGTTGCTAAAGTTAGACACCCTGCAGAACAAGGACTTGCAGCAATGTGCGGTGTATTTATAGATACTGTTTTAGTTTGTACATCTACAGCAATGGTAATTTTAGTTACTCAATCTTACTTAGTTGAAAATCCAGCTTCATCAACAGGGTATTTCGAAGCAGCTATGCTTACACAACAAGCATTCCATATAGCTTTAGGTGGAGTTGGTAAACCTTTCCTCGCTATATGTCTTACATTCTTTGCATTTACTACAGTAGTTGGATGGTATTATTTTGGAGAATCGAATATAAAGTATTTATTCGGAACAAAAGCTTTACCTATTTACAGAATAATTGTAGTTGCAGCCATAATATTTGGCTCAATTCAAAAAGTCGCTGTCGTTTGGTTGTTGTCAGATGTTGCTAATGAATTTATGGTTGTTCCAAACTTAATTGCACTTATATTATTATCAGGACAAGTTAAAAGTATCATGAATGATTATCAAAGACAATTAGATGAAGGAGGAGAAATTAAATATAATTATTTGATAAAATAATATGATTAATTTACAATGTGATTAACAAAAAAATTGCTCTGTTTTCATAAGTAAAATAGCCTAGGATTTTCTAGGCTATTTTACAATTATATTAAATATTTTTCCCTTTACGTAAATTTCTTTTACAATGTTATTCCCTTCAAGGTATTTTGAAATCTTATCATCTGCTTTTGCCAACTTTGAAATTTCTTCTTGGCTCGCATCTGCAAAAATAGAAATAGTAGACCTTAATTTTCCATTTACCTGTATTGGTAACTCTATTACATCGTCTTTAGTCTTTTCTTCATCATATTTAGGCCAGTCAGACTCAAATATATATCCATCAAATCCTGCTCTTTCCCATAATTCTTCAGTAATATGAGGGGCAACTGGATTTAATAGTTGAAGAAAAGTCCTGTATTCGGCCCTATAAACTTTTCCATTGTCGTTAAATGAATTTAGAGTACTCATCAATGCAGCAATACCAGTATTATACTTTAGGTTTTCAAAATCAAATGAAACCTTTTTTATAACCTTATGCATTTCACCAGACAATTCTCCCTCTTCTTCAACTAGGATATCTTGTACTTTCCAAACCCTATCTAAAAACCGTCTAGAACCTCTTACCCCTGTTTCAGACCAAGGGGCTGCCTTTTCAAAGTCTCCTATAAACATTTCGTAAACCCTTAAAGTATCTGCCCCAAATTCATTAACTATATCGTCTGGGTTAACAACATTCCCTCTAGACTTTGACATTTTTTCATTATTTTCCCCAAGTATCATTCCGTGGGAAGTCCTCTTTTTATATGGCTCTTTCGTAGGTACAACACCTATATCGTATAAAAACTTATGCCAGAATCTTGAATATAATAAATGAAGAGTAGTATGCTCCATTCCACCATTGTACCAATCAACAGGTGTAAAATACTCTAAATACTTTTTATCTGCAAGAGCTTTATCATTATTTGGGTCTGTATACCTCAAATAATACCAAGAAGAACCTGCCCATTGTGGCATAGTATCTGTTTCTCTTTCTGCTGGCTTTCCACATTTCGGACATTTTGTTTCCACCCAACCTCGTATCTTTGCTAAAGGAGAATCTCCTGTATCTGTAGGCTCATAATTCTCAACCTCTGGAAGCTTTAAAGGCAATTCTTCATAAGGAATTGGTACCCAGCCACAATCTTCACAATAAACCAAAGGTATAGGCTCTCCCCAATATCTTTGTCTTGAAAAAACCCAGTCTCTTAATTTAAAGTTTGTTTTCCTTTCACCAATCCCCTTGTCTTCAAGAAAATCAGAAATTTTTTTCTTAGCTTCTTCAACAGAAAGTCCATCAATAAAACCAGAGTTTATCATCTTCCCTTCATCTATGTCAGTATAAGCTGATTTTTCAATATTTCCACCAGATACAACCTCTACAATCTTCAACCCGAATTTTTTAGCAAATTCATAGTCTCTTTGGTCATGTGCAGGTACAGCCATTATTGCACCAGTTCCATATGTCATTAAAACATAATCAGAAACCCAAATTGGAATTTCCTCATTATTCACTGGGTTAATTGCCTTTAATCCCTTAATTTCATACCCTGTCTTCTCTTTAGATAGCTCCGTCCTATCCAAGTCTGATCTTTTAGAAACTTCTTCCCTGTATTTAATAATCTCGTCGAAGTTTTCAATTCTATCCATGTATTTTTCAATAAGTGGATGTTCAACTGCTAGAACCATATAAGTAGCACCAAACAAAGTATCTGGTCTTGTAGTGAAAACTTTGATTTTTTCATCAGAGTCCTTAATTAAAAAGTCAACTTCTAAACCAATAGACTTTCCTATCCAGTTAATTTGAGAAGATTTAACCCTTTCAGGGTAATCAACATATTCAAGGTCATCAATAAGTCTTTCGGCATATTCAGTAATCTTCAACATCCATTGGTTCTTGGTCTTATGAGTTATAGGTTCACCACACCTCTCGCAAGCCCCATCTACAACCTCTTCATTTGCAAGTCCAACCTTACATGAAGGACACCAGTTGACAGGCATCTCCCTTTTATAAGCTAAACCATTTTCAAATAATTTCAAAAATATCCATTGTGTCCATTTATAGTAATTAGGATCAGTTGTATTAACCTCCCTATCCCAATCAAATGAATATCCAATAGATTGAAGTTGTTTCTTAAACCTATCAACATTTTTTTCTGTTACTGTTGCTGGATGAATTTTATTTTTTATAGCATAATTTTCTGTAGGTAAACCAAAAGCATCCCATCCCATTGGGAATAAGACATTGTATCCTTCCATCCTTCTCTTCCTTGCAACTATATCTAGTGCAGTGTAAGGTCTTGGGTGTCCTACATGTAAACCTTCACCAGATGGATAAGGAAACTCTACTAGGCAATAATAATGAGGTTTATCTGTTTCATAAGAAGTGTAAAAAGCCTTCTTGTTATCCCAAACTTCTTGCCATTTTTTTTCTATTTTACTCGGATTATACTTTTCCATTTTTGCCCCTTTCTAAAATTCAGCTGAATTTACAGTCCTTGGGAATGGTAGGACATCTCTAATATTTTGCATACCTGTTATATACATCAATGCCCTTTCAAATCCCAATCCATAACCAGAGTGAATTGTTCCACCATACCTTCTTAAATCTAGGTACCAACTATAATCTTCAGGATTGAAACCTATCTCATTTATTCTTTTTTCTAGGTAATCTAATCTTTCTTCCCTCTGGGACCCACCAACAATTTCACCAACACCTGGAACAAGCAAATCCATAGCTGCAACTGTCTTGTTATCATCATTCATCCTCATGTAGAAGGCTTTGAAGTCCTTTGGATAATCTATTACAAAAACTGGTCCACCTACATATTTTTCTGAAAGATATCTTTCATGTTCTGTCTGTAAATCAAGACCCCATTCTACAGGGAATTTAAAATCCTGATTGCTCTTTTTCAAAATATCTATAGCTTCTGTATAAGTAATAACCTTATATTCAGAATTTACTACCTTATCAAGTCTTTCTATTAGACCCTTATCTATAAAGGAATTGAAAAATTCCATTTCAGGTGCTAGCTCATCCAATGAGTATTGAATTATATATTTAAGCATATCCCAAGCTAGGCTCATGTTATCTTCCAAGTCGCCAAAAGCGATTTCTGGCTCAACCATCCAAAATTCAGCTGCATGTCTTGCAGTATTGGAATCTTCTGCCCTAAAGGTAGGTCCAAAAGTGTAAATATCTCTAAAAGCATGACAGAAGGCTTCCCCTTGCAATTGACCTGTTACAGTTAGATTAGTTTCTTTACCAAAAAAATCTTGTGAGAAATCTATTTCGCCTGAATCTGTTAAAGGTGGAGTTTTCATGTCTATAGTTGAAACCCTAAACATTTCCCCTGCACCTTCGCCGTCAAAACCTGTTATAATAGGTGTATGAACATATACAAATCCTCTTTCTTGGAAGAACTTGTGAATTGCATAGGATAATACTGACCTTGCCCTAAAAACAGCATTAAAGGTATTAGCCCTTGGTCTAAGATGAGCAACTGTCCTCATATATTCAAAACTATGTCTCTTGTTTTGTATTGGATAATTAGTAGTAGATTCACCTTCAATTTCTATAGAACTTGCTTGAACTTCAACCTTTCCATTGTTCTCAACCAGCTTACCCTTTACAATTAGTGCCGTGCTCAAAGGTAGTTTTTCTAATTCAGAAAAGTTTTCAAATTTTTCTGAATCTATAACAATTTGTAGGTTATTAAAATGAGTACCATCATTTAATTCAATAAAGGCAACATTCTTAGAACTCCTTAATTTTCTAACCCATCCAGTTAATACAAGGTCATTATTTGCAAAATCCTTTTGATTTTTAAAAATGTCCCTAATCAGTGTAATTTTTCCTGTTTTTCTCTCATACATAAGTACTATCCTCCTATAATCTCTTTTAAAAATTCACTTTTTATTTTAATAGAATCGTGAATATTATCTACATATAATTTTAAATCATTAAAATTCCTATAGCTTTCATGCCTATTTTCATCAGGAAAGAAAAATTTTGATACTCCTCCCATTCCCAATGCAAGAATTGTGGACCTCTCCTCCATCATTTGTATATTGTAAATCGACTCATGACCTTCTTTTGCATAACCAATATTTTCTAAATTTCCTAAGATATTTTTCTGCCTATATAGATAATATGCTTTATAACTATTTACTCTGGCAAATAATTTAGAATAATCCATCATCTCTTGTATTGTTTCAAAACTATACTTTCCATAATTGTCCATATATCTAGCCCCTCTCTTAATAGATAGGGTATGAATAGTAAGATTTTCTGGTGATAGTTTTTCAATCTCGCTTAATGTATACTTTATATCATCCAGATTTTCATCTTCTAAACCAATTATCAAGTCTGAATTAATAGTTTTAAAATCAAACTTCCTAGCCATTTCAAATACATTTTTAATGTCTTTGACTGTATGTAGCCTTCCTATGCTCTTTAAAGTAGCATCGTTCATAGTTTGAGGATTTATGCTTATCCTGTCTATGCCATATTCTTTAATTATTTTTAACTTGTCATAAGTTATTGTGTCTGGTCTACCTGCTTCTACTGTATACTCCCTTACAGCTTTTGAAATATTAGACAAGAGCTTTAAAACTATATCTAATTCTTCTATATTTAATACTGTAGGAGTCCCGCCACCAATGTATATTGTATCAATTTCAAATTCTTTAATTAAATAAAACAAAGCTTCAAATTCTTTATATAAGGTTTTTAGAAATATAGATATATTGTTTCTAAGCTCATCAGGAACTTGCGTATTGTAAGAACAATATGCACATTTTGACGGGCAGAAAGGAATATGAATGTAAATACTTAGCCTATCTTTTTTTAGAGGATAGACTAAATTTCTCTGTATATTTGTAATATCTATCATTCTTAAAATATTTTCATCTGATATCTCTAAAAATTTTAATCTTGATATAATTTCATTTTCATTCATGCCCTTGTCAAGCAATGAATGAACTATTTTTACAGGTCTTACACCTGTAAGCACCCCCCAAGGAAGAAAGCTTGGATCCAGTTCATTTAATAAATATTTTACTGATTTTTTTACCAAAGAAGAATGATAAATTCTTTCATTACTCTCAATTGATGAATCTCTTTCGTAATAATGTCTTCTTTCCTGAACTAAATCCTCTTTTTCATATTGCATTATAACCGATTCATCACCAATAAAGAAATTTAGTTTTAAATCAAACTTAAGACCTTCTTTGTTAATATCTTCTAATGGGTAAAATTGCCTAACTAGATTAAAAATTTCATTATAATACTTTTCTGGCTCTACGCAAAGCGAAATCATTTTAAAAACATGTTATGGTTTTTTTCATAACCTATAGAGGTCTTTGGACCATGACCTGGAAAACATTCCATGTCATCTGGTAGACTCATTACTATATTCCTTAAAGAGTTCATAATCTCAACTTCATTGCCCCCATATAGGTCTGACCTACCTATTGATTGTCTAAAAAGTGTATCTCCTGTAAAGGCCCCAACATCAGTAATAAACAATACAGAACCCTTTGTATGCCCAGGCGTTGACACAACCTTTACCTTTATTGTTCCAAAATTTAAGATATCTCCATCTTTAAAAGTAAAATCTGGTGAAAACTCTATTGGCCCCATTGCCATTGAACTTGAAAAATTCTTAGATGCATCTTCAAGCAGTTCCACATCATCCTCATGAATATATACATCAACATTTGTATCTTTTTTTATAAAAGGTACACCTGCTATATGGTCAGCATGTCCATGTGTTAATAATAAAGCCTTAAGATTTAGCTTATTATTAATAATATATTCTTCTATATCTCTATGATCTCCACCTAAATCAATAATTATTGCATCCTTTGATTCATCATCAAATACTACATAAGTGTTTGCTGCATAAATACCAGCTAAAAATTTTACTTGTTTAATCATAATTCACCTCTTAGAATCAATTAATATAGTTACTGGTCCATCATTTACTAAGCCTATCTTCATATCAGCTCCAAAAACCCCAGACTCTACCTTTTCCCACCTGTTCTTCATCTCTTCAACAAATTTATTATAATATTCTTCACCGACTTTAGGGTCAGCAGCTTCAACAAAGCTTGGTCTTCTACCTTTTTTTACATTTCCATAAAGAGTAAACTGAGAAATAATAAGAATTTCTCCATCAATATCCTGTAATGATAAGTTCATCTTGCCTTCATTATCTTCAAATATTCTTAAGTTTAAAGTCTTGTCTAACAGGAAATTCATGTCTTCATCGGCGTCATCTTGACCTACACCAAAAAATACTAATAAACCTTTCCCTATCTTGGAATGGACTTTACCATCTATGGTACACGAAGCCTCGCTTACTCTTTGAATAACAACTCTCATAATAACCTCACTTTAATCTATATGCATCTAACACTCCATCAACTTGCTTTAATTTTTTTAAGATTTCGCTTAAAGTCTCCTTATTAGGAACTTGCAATGAGAGATTAATAAAAGCAACTCCCTCTTTACCTTGTCGTTTTGTTCGTAAAGACAATACTTCTATCCCCTCATTAGAAATTGCTACTGTTACCGCAGCTAATAAACCAATTCTGTCAAGTGTCCTCAATTGAATCTCTGTGACATAGTCTATTTCTTCCTCTAAATTCCAACTTACAGGAATTAACCTATCTGAATTTTCACTGTTTAACATATTTATACAGTCTGTCCTATGGACAGCTATACCGCTACCTTTTGTAATAAAACCTATTATTTGGTCTCCAGGAACAGGATTGCAACATTTAGCAAAACGGACCTTCAAATTGTCTGCACCCTTTACAATAACTCCACTTTTTTCTCTTTTTCCCTTTGCCCTATCCTGTTTTGTGAAATCCTTTATTTCTTCCTTTACACCATACTTTTCTTCGTAACCTGCCTTTAGCTTAGATAAAATTTGGTTAATTGTAATATTCCCATAACCTATAGATGCATAAAGGTCATCAACAGAACTAATACCCAAACTTTTTGCATACTTGCTAAGTGTCTCATCATCAACGAATTTTGCATGATCAACACCTAACTTCTTTACTTCCCTTTCAAGTATGTCCTTACCCTTTGTTAAATTAATTTCTTTCTCTTTAGACTTAAACCACTGTCTTATTTTAGACTTTGCCTGGCTACTTTTTGCAATCTTTAACCAGTCTCGACTTGGTGTTCCTGTCTTTGAAGTTATTACCTCTACGATATCTCCAGTCTCAAGAATATAGTTCAATGGAACAATTCTTCCATTCACCTTAGCACCAACACATTTATTCCCAACTTCTGTGTGTATTCTATAGGCAAAATCAATTGGTGTTGGGTCTTCAGGTAGAACTATAACATCTCCGTTTGGTGTAAATACAAATACTTCATTGGAGAAAAAATCAACCTTTAAAGCATCAACAAAGTCTGTAGGATCAATAATGTCCGATTGCCATTCTAGTATCTGCCTAACCCATTTAACTTTTTGGTCAAATTCTGTACTCTTAGACTGGCCTTCTTTATATCTCCAATGGGCTGCAACACCATATTCTGCAGTCCTATGCATATCCCATGTCCTAATTTGAACCTCGAACACCTCTCCACTTTCACCAATTACAGTTGTATGGATTGATTGGTACATGTTAGATTTAGGCATAGCAATATAGTCTTTAAACCTTCCAGGAATTGGTTTCCATAAGTTATGAACAACACCTAAAATCTCATAACATTCTTTGACTTCATTTACTATTACCCTCATAGCAGTTAAATCAAATATTTCTTCGAAACTCTTGTTTTGAAGATTCATCTTCTTATAAATACTGTAAAAATTTTTAGGCCTACCCTTTATATCTGACTCAATCCCCAGCTCTTGTATCTTCATTTCCAAGATAAAAATGAGTTTAGATATTTCTTGTTCCCTTTCTTCACGCCTCATATTAACTTTTTCTACTATCTCATAATACACTTCAGGATCAAGATATCTTAGGGATAAATCTTCTAACTCCCATTTAATTTTCCAAATACCAAGCCTATGGGCTAAAGGTGCATAAATCTCTAGTGTCTCCTTGGCTATTTCCTTCTGTCTCTCAGGTCTCTTATATTCAAGAGTTCTCATATTGTGCATCCTATCAGCTAATTTAACAATAATTACCCTAATATCCTTTGCCATAGCTAGAACCATTTTTCTTATGTTTTCTGCTTGACTATCTTTTTTACTTGCATAATGAAGATTTTTTAATTTCGTTACACCTTCAACTAGCTCTGCTATTTCAGAGCCAAACCTTTCTTTTAATTCGTCATATGTATAGGCGGTGTCTTCAATAACATCATGCAAAAGACCAGCACAAATAGTAGCAGTATCCATATTTAACTCTGCCAAAATCATAGCAACACTAATAGGGTGAACTATATATTTTTCACCCGAATTTCTTACTTGCCCCTCATGGGCTTCATCAGCAACCTTATAAGCTAATTTTATAAGGCCCGTGTCTGCATGTTTGTTATATTCAAGAACTTTATCAACTAAATCTTCAATCATACTGTACCACCAATTAATTCCATAAATATATTATTATTCTATACCCAAATTAATAACAAATAATTATTTATCTAAACCTATATGTTATTATCTCTAATTGTAGCCTTTGATTGCCCATATACCTATTTATAGACGGGTAATACATAAGGTCAATCGTTTGATTTTTATTTTTAAACTCAACTGAATCATTAATTATTTCTGCTCCAAGTGTTGCTTTTACAGTTTCTATAAAGTCTTTTGTATTTCTAAACATAATTCCTTCAATACTGCCATTTTCAGTAAAAAATTCAAACTTTAATACATTTTTATTTTTTCCTATTAAAAAAACCTTTTTAATTTTCACGTTGAGATCTGTAAACACAGGCTTCTCGTTTCCGTTCCCAAAAGGTTTCAATCTTTCTATATTATTTGCAACTTCTAAAGTCACCATAGAAATAGGAAATTTAATATCAGCCCAGTAAGTTTTAACAAAGTCTTCCTCCTCCAAATTGCACTTTAAATTTAGACCTTCTCTTAAAGGTTCAAAATTATTTTCTTCTAAACTAAAGCCTGCTGCCATTGAATGACCTCCAAACTTTAGCAATAAATCCTTAAAGTCGTTAAGACCCTGATAAATATCATAAGTGTCAATTGAGCGGGCAGATCCTTTCAAACAATTTTCTGATTTAGTTAAAATAATCGCTGGTCTGTTGTACCTATCTTTTACTCTTCCAGCAATTATACCTATTATACTCTCCTCAACACTGTCCATCTTTACAAGAATAATCTTATCTTCATATATTTTATTCTCTTCTATTTTTGAAAAAGCTTCTCTAGCACCCTTTTCTGTATCTGACTTTCTTATTTTATTAAGCTCTATCAATTCAGATACTTTTACATCAAGATTATCATTGGATATTAAAAAATCAATGGCTATTTCAGCACTTTTCAACCTTCCTGTTGAATTAAGGACAGGACCAATTAAAAATCCTATATCCGATGAATTTATTTCACTATCTTTTTTTCCAAGTCTTTCAAAAAGTTTTAATAGACCTTTGTTTTCTGTATTATTTAAAATCTCGAGGCCATACTTAACTATAGCCCTGTTTTCTCCCCTTAATTCCATTACATCAGCTACAGTTGCTATAGCAACATACTGTAATAAGTCATAAAAATCATCATCTAAACAGCCAAGCATTGTATATACAAACTCCATAAGTTTAAAGGCAACTGTTGCTCCGCATATTTCTTTAAAAGGATATAACGAACCTTTTAACTTTGGATTTACTATTGCATCTGCATCTGGAAGTATTTCAATTTCAGGATTTTCTGAATCAAATGGTATTTCATGATGGTCAGTAACAATAACTGACAGTCCCATCTCTACTGCATAAGATATTTCTTTTACAGCAGAAATTCCATTGTCACATGTAATTATTAAATCGACCCCATCCTCAAGAGCCTCATCTATTAGTCGTTTATTTAGACCATAGCCATCCTCTACCCTATGTGGAATGGAATAATCAACCTTTGCTCCAATTCTTTTTAAAGACTTGTACAAAATATAGGTTGACATTATTCCATCTACATCATAGTCTCCTATTATCCTAATATGCTCTTCATTCTCTAAAGAGTTTTCAATTATGGAAAAAGCTATTTCTACATCGGGAAGATACTCAGGATTATGGAGTAATTTTAAACTTGGATTTAAGAAGTTTTCAACTTCACCATAGTCTAATATTCCTCTATTAGTAATAATTTTCGTTAAATATATTGGTATATTCCATTTGTTAGATGTTTTAACAACATCTAACTCATCTTTTCTCATCATCCATTTTTCCATAAATTATCCAATCTCCAAATTATTTAGCTTCTTCTTTTTTACTCCTAATCATATACCATAAAGGTGATGCGATAAAAATTGTTGAATAAGTTCCAATAACAACACCTATCATAAGGGGTAATGAAAGTACTCTTACTTCATTAACCCCAAAAATATATAATATTACTATCGCCGTCAAAGTTGTCAAAGAAGTATTTATCGTCCTGGCCATAGACTGCTTAACACTTGTGTTAACAATATCATAAGTTGTTTTATTAGGATATAATTTTAAATTCTCTCTTATCCTGTCAAAGATTACTATAGTGTCATTTATTGAGTACCCCAGCACTGTTAGTATAGCTGCAATAAATGAGCTATTTATAGGTATATTAAATATTGAGTAGCTAGCAACCATAAAAATTATATCATGAAATAGTGCAACAATAGCTGCAATTCCATAATCTAACTTGAATCTTAAACTTACATAAATCAATATCCCTACAATAGAAATAAGCGTTGCAAGTATAGCCTTATTTCTTATTTCTGAACCCATAGATGCCTCTATTGTTCTAGATGTAATCATTTCTGATTTTATTCCATAGCTTTCTTCAAACTTTGCCTTTACAACATTTAGCTCTTCAGTTGACAAGTTTTTAGCTGTTTTTAGTAAAATAGTTGAATTGTTTTCACCAAGTCTATTAATATGCATTTGTGCATCTATATCATCTGTTATTTTTCTTATGTCTTCATCAGAAATAAAATTTTCACTAAGTATTTCAAACATTGTTCCTGAAGTGAAGTCTATATCTAAATTTAATCCTCTAACTAATATCAAAGCAAGCCCAATTATAATATAAATAGTAGAGAAGGCAAAAGATATTTTTCTATATTTTATAAAGTCCATATTTTCCTCCTATCTTAAGCCATAAGCTTTATTGCTTGCTTTATCAAATATTGATGCAAAGAGACGCAAAAGATGCTTAGAAAACAATACTGCTGTTAACATTGAAGCAACAATACCAATAATTAATGTAACTCCGAAACCTCTAATAGGCCCAACTCCAAAATACACCAAAACTGCCCCTGCTATAAATGTAGTTACATTGGAGTCTATAATAGTTCTCAATGCAATATTAAATCCAGTATTAATTGAAGTTCTTATTGTCTTGCCTTCCCTTAATTCATCTTTTATTCTTTCAAATATTATTACATTTGCATCTACAGCCATTCCTATAGATAATATTAGTGCCGCTATACCTGGCAAGGTTAGTTTTGCATTAATAATAATCATTGAATAAACAGTTATAAGTACATAAATAATAAGTGCTATTGAAGCTACAATACCCGGTATCCTATAATAAATTATCATAAAAGCAAATATACATAATAAGGCCAATGCTCCACAAAAAATACTTCTTTCTAAAGCATTCATTCCTAATGTTGGACCAACGACATCTGTGGTAAGGGTCTTCATCTCAACAGGCAAGGCTCCAGCCCTAATTAAGGTAGCTAGTTTAGTTGCTGATTCCATATCAAAATTGCCAGTAATTATTCCCTTTCCATCAGGAATAGGAACACTTACATGAGGGGCTGAAATAACATTATTGTCTAACATTATTTTAATAATACCTTTAGTAGGTGCAAGTCTTTCTGTTTCTTCAAAAAAAACCTTTGTTGCACTATCATTGAACTCTAGAGTAACAACTATATTTTGGCCAATCATCTCTGGATTGTTTTTAATTATTTCAACCCTCGAATCTTTTACATCCTTTCCAGTTATTATTACTTCTCCTTCTGGGTTAACAAACTGTAATTGAGCAGTTTTTCCAATCATTGCCAAGGCTTCCTCAGCATCTTTTAAACCTGCCAATTCAATCCTTAACCTGTTTCCGCCCTCTATAACAATGTTCGGTTCAGTAACTCCTAGGCCATCTACCCTATTAGTAATGATTGCCTTTGACTGCTCCATAATTTTTTTCAATTCTTCTCCTGTTTTATCTGTTTGAGCCTCTAACAAAACATAAACCCCGCCCTTTAAGTCAAGTCCTAAATCGATGGACTCTCCAGCGCTGGGAATTATAAAATTCCCAATGGAGAGTCCTTCGATTGCTATATAGCACACAAGACCGATGACAAGAAGAAGCAAGGTTAAAATAAAAATATTCTTACTTTTCATCTTTCCTCCTACTATTATTCTGTTTCGGATTCCTCTTGAATTTCTTCTACTACTTCATCAACTTCTTCTTCAATTTCTTTAACTGCTTTAGAGTTAACTACAGAACTAACTGCCCATTTTGTAAACTTCATTTTAACTTTACTTGGGATTACTTCAATTACAATATAGTCTTCTTTAGCTTGGAATACTTTCCCATATATCCCACCAATTGTAATAATTTCATCACCAGCTTTAATGGAGCTTCTCATCTCATTAACTTCTTTTTCCCTCTTTTTTTGCGGTCTGATAGCCATGAAGTAGAATAGTCCAAGCATTACAAGAATCATAATTATTGACTGCATTCCGCTCCCGGCCGATGCCGCTCCTCCACCTGCAAACATCCTAACACCTCCTTAGCATACCTAAAAATTATAGCATAAAACAAACTGATTCACAATGATAATTTTAAATCTCAATACCAGCCTTCTTGTAAAACTCTCTCTTAAAATCCAAAAAAGATTCTACTTCAATCGCTTCTCTTATTTTTTCAACAAGTCTCAACATAAAGTGAAGGTTATGAATTGTTAATAATCTTGGTCCTAAAATTTCATCAACATTAAATAAATGTCTTATATAAGCCCTTGAATAATTCTTGCACACTTCACAATCACACTCAGGGTCTAATGGTATAAAATCTTTTTTATACTTAGCATTCCTTACTACCAATCTACCAAAAGATGTCATTGCAGTACCATTTCTAGCAACCCTTGTTGGGAGAACGCAGTCAAACATATCAATACCCCTTTGAACTGCTTCAAAGATATAGTCCGGTGTCCCTATACCCATTAAATATCTAGGTTTATCTCCTGGTAATAAAGGCGAGGTGTATTCTAAAGCTTCTATCATTAAAGGGAGTGGTTCCCCCACACTTAACCCACCTATCGCATAGCCATCAAATCCAATTTCGGTTATTTCTTCTGCACTTTTCTCTCTTAAGTCTTTATAAAAACCACCTTGAACAATTCCAAATACTTGATTTTTATAATCTAAAGGAACAGTTTCTCTGCAAATCCTAGCCCATTTATTTGTAAGTGTTACTGACTTTTCTATATATTCCCTGCTGGAAGGATAAGGTGCACATTCGTCGAAGCACATCATAATATCTGAACCTAAGGCCATTTGTATTTCCATTGATTTTTGAGGGCTTAAAAATTCTTTACTCCCATCTATATGAGAACGGAATTCTACACCTTCTTCCGTTATTTTTCTCATATCTGCTAGACTAAAAACTTGAAAACCACCACTATCTGTCAAAATAGGACCAGACCAATTCATAAATTTATGTAGTCCACCAGCTTCTTTAATTAATTCATGACCCGGTCGCAAAAATAAATGATAGGTATTGCCAAGAATAATTTCTGTCCCTAAAGCTTCGACCTCCTCAGAAGTCATGGTTTTTACTGTAGCCCTAGTACCTACAGGCATAAAAACAGGAGTTTTTATACTCCCATGAGCTGTTATTAATTCACCTGTCCTAGCCATACATTCTGTAGACTCTTTATATACCTTAAATGACATATTATCTCCTTTATTTTATAAAATAAGCATGGAATCACCAAAACTAAAAAACCTATAATTCTCACTTTTTGCAACTTCATAAGCCTTCAATATTTCTTCCCTATTATAAAATGCGCTCACTAACATCAAAAGTGTAGACTCAGGAAGGTGAAAATTAGTAATAAGAGAATCCACAATATTAAACTTAAATCCTGGATAAATAAAGATATCTGTTTTCCCACTGCCCGAAAGAAGCTTTCCGGTCCTCCCAGCTGACTCTAAAGTTCGAGTAGTAGTTGTCCCAACTGAAATAATTCTCCTTCCTTCTTCTTTAGCCTTGTTAATATTTCTTGCTACCTCTTCAGATATACTATAAAACTCTGAATGCATTTTATGTTTAGTAAAGTCCTCCTCCTTAACAGGTACAAAAGTTCCCATTCCTACATGGAGGCAAATTTTTTGAATAGAAACACCCTTTGTTTCAATTTTCTTTAATAGTTCATCCGTAAAATGAAGTCCTGCTGTTGGAGCAGCGACTGAACCCTTCTCCTTTGCGTAAACAGTTTGGTATCTTTCCCTTTCTTCTAATTTTTTTGTTATATATGGAGGTGTTGGCATTTCACCTATTTTTTCTACTTGGTCAAATAGGTCCCCTTCAAATTCAAATTTTATTCTTCTGCTGCCGTCTGGATTGATACCTACAACCTCACCCTTTAATGTATCTGAAAGCACTATTTCAGTACCAAGCTTCATTTTCTTACCAGGTTTAACTAAGGTATTCCAAGTACTATCTGATAAAGGTTCAGCAATTAAAACTTCAATAGACTCATCCTTTCCACGCCTATGTCCATGCATCCGTGCAGGTATTACCCTACTATCATTTAAAACCAATACATCTCCAGCTTCCAAATATTCTAAAATATCTGAAAATTTTCTGTTCTCTATAGATTGGCTAACCCTATTAAGGACCATAAGCCGAGATTCGTCTCTTTTCTCAATAGGCTCTTGTGCAATTAACTCACTTGGCAAATCATAGTAATAGTCTGATGTTTTATTTTCCAATCTCTACACCCTTAAAATAATATTTAAGTATCTCTTCATAATTTGTACCTGCCTCAGCCATAACCCTTGCACCCGCTTGGGGCATACCAACTCCGTGCCCATAACCTCTTCCAACTATCTTTATTGTATCACTAACATTATAGGATTCAGAGCCATAAGTAATATTAGATAGTTGACTTATTGTAGGTTCTTCAATCTTATTCTCGTTTCTATTATGGATTTTAGTCCTCTTTACAAGAACTATTGTCTTTGAGTCTGCTCCACCCATAACAAATTTCTTATCTCCCCTATCCACTGTTTTTTCAGTTGAAGACATCATAAATATATCATTATCTTGACTGTCCACACTTGGTAAGCTAGTAGTAAAATCACCTTCTGGAATAAATCCAACCCTAAACCATGTACTCCTAAACTTCGTTGAACCCAAAGCAGTCCTTAATACTGTTGCCTTTATTTCTGCCTGCCCCTTATCACCTGTAAAAATAACACCTTGTACCCCACCACTTGTAGGATTAATATTAAGCTTGATATTATTTATAAAGCCAACATCTTTTTTATTATTTATTAAAACTTTTTGTAAATCAGTATTACTCAGATTAAGTTCCCAATTAAAATTTTTAGATGATGCAGAATATGGGTCTTTGACACTTGTTAAATAAGGAAGATTCCCACCCCAAACATCAGCAGCATTTTCAGTCACGCCTGCACTGGTTGAAAAGAAAATTGTATTAGCAATTTCTCCATTATACCTAGCCACAATTCCTCTAGTATCATCAACAGCTTTGCTTGTCCTAGGATCTTCTTTTTGGGTCCCAAAGTAAGCCTGACAAGCCGTCGTATCATCCATGTTATAGCCCTTCTTAATCATTTTATTAATATTAGCCAATGCAAAACTCCTTGAAGCAACTGCTTGTGCCCTCAAAGCTTCCTCTTGTGAGGAAGGACCTATTTCAGCAGGAACTACCCCCTTTAAATAGTCTTCAAGTCTAATTCTATTAATAACAACAGGAGAACCTTCAAAGCTTTTAAACTTTATGTATGCCCTGTAACTCATATCGCCAACACTAATAATTCCATCAGCTGATGACCTATTTGATAGCATAAAATTCCCATTTACACTATGTAAAAGAAAACCATCATTTGAGGAAATTGTAAAAGCTCCTTGTTTAAAATCTACCTTGATCTTAGTTTCATTTATATCCCCAAGATATCGTCCGTCTTCACTATAAATTGCAAAGCCTGAACCAGAACTTAAATTAACTGAGTATTTCGACTTAATCGGCCTAGTAAGACCGATATCTAAGTATTCATCTTCTACAGCATATGAAGCAGTTGATATAAAAATTAAAATAATTAATATCAATAAAGTCCTTTTCAAATCTACTCCTCCTCAAAAAAATTAATATTATTATTCCCAATGTTGTATTCTAAACCTAAATAATCATAAGCCCTTTTAGTTGCAATTCTACCCCTTGATGTCCTTGAGAGGAAACCTATCTGTATTAGATAAGGTTCATAAACATCTTCTAAAGTAGTCTTTTCCTCACCACATGCAACAGATATCGTATCTAGTCCAACTGGTCCACCTGCGAATTGTTCAACAACACAGGAAATTATTTTTCTATCTGTCTTATCTAGGCCCAGTTGGTCAATTTCTAATAATTCCAAACCTTTTTTAGCTACTTTTGGACTAATCTCCAACTCATTATGAAATTCTTGATAGTCCCTCACCCTTTTTAAAATCCTATTGGCTATTCTTGGCGTACCTCTTGACCTCTTTGCAATCTCTTTTGCAGCTTTTTTATCAATAGAAACTCCCAAAATTTTTGCAGACCTCATTACAATTTTAGTAAGGCTATCCTCATCATATAAATCTAAATTTAAAACTACCCCAAACCTATCTCTCAATGGTTTAGTCAAAAGACCTGCCCTTGTAGTAGCACCTATTAAGGTGAATTTTTCAATTTCTATCCTAATAGAGCGAGCAGAAGGTCCCTTTCCTACTATCAAGTCTAAAGAATAGTCTTCCATGGCTGGGTATAAGATTTCTTCTACCTGCCTATTTAGCCTGTGTATTTCATCAATAAAAAGTACATCATTTTTATCAAGATTAGTAAGAATACTTGCTAAGTCTCCTTGTCTTTCTATAGCAGGCCCAGAAGTAATTTTTAAATTTACATTTAACTCATTAGCAATTATTCCTGCCAAAGTTGTCTTACCTAGTCCTGGCGGTCCATATAGCAAGACATGGTCCAGACTTTCTCCCCTGTCCATAGCAGCCTTAATAAAGATAGTTAGCTTTTCCTTAGTTTTTTCTTGACCTATATATTCATTAAGCAGTTTTGGTCTTAGTGATAGTTCTTGGAAGTCTTCATCAGGCCTAATATTTCTTCCAACAATTCTTTCATCTTCCAATTTTCTTCTCCTATCTATGTCCCATCATTTTAATTGCTTCTTTTATTGCCTTTTCCACTGTTAATTCTTCTAAATTTACTTCATTTAATGCCATGTCTATTTCGCCTCTAGAAAAACCTAAGCCTTCTAAGGCAATATATATATCTTTGTTTTTTGAATTTACCGTAGATACAAGCTTGTCGCCAATATCTTTTATATCTGCAGTAAAATTTTCTACCTTATCTTTTAGTTCTAAAATGAGCCTTTCAGCTGTTTTTTTACCTATTCCTGGTGCTTGAGATAGGATAGATGCATCTTCAGTTTTAAGCCCCAGTACAGTTTTTGATAAACCTAAGGAAGATAAGACAGACAGGGCTGTCTTTGGACCAACCTTAGATACACTAGTTAAAAGTTTAAAAAGCTCTAATTCTTCTTCTGTATAAAAACCATATAAGGTAAAACCATCTTCCTTTACACTTAAAAAAGTCCTAATTTCTGCATCTTCACCTTCTTTTACATTGAAGAGGGTTTCATTAGAAGTAAATATTTTATATCCAATTCCATTATTTTCCAAAATTAAAAAATCTTCTTTTATTCTTATTACTCTTCCATAAATATATTCAATCAATTCTTCACCTCAGTATAAACTCTTCCTTATGTTTCAAAGAATGAAAATGTGTAATAGCAACTGCTAATGCATCTGCAGCATCATCTGGTTTTGGAATTTCAGACAAGTTCAATAATATTTTTACCATCTCTTGTATTTGATTTTTTTCTGCCCTTCCATAGCCTGTAATCGCATTTTTTATCTGTAAGGGAGTGTATTCATAAATCTCTAAGCCATTCATACTTGCCGATAAAATTTCAACACCTCTTGCATGGCCAACTTTTATTGCAGTCTTAACATTCTTGTTGAAAAATAATTCCTCAATTGCAACTTCATCAGGCTTATACTTTTTTATTATAAGGTTTAACTCTTCATATAGAAACTTTAACCTGTCAGGAAAGTCCATAGTTGAAGCTGTTTCAATAACTCCATAATTTGCTGCCTTCATCCTATTCCCTTCAACATCAAGAATAGAATAACCTACGATGGCTAGTCCTGGGTCTATACCTAGTATTCTCATCAAATCACCCTCACTATTTTACCATACTTCCCACAAAAAATAAAGAAAGACTTCGATAAGTTCGAAGTCTTATGAATATCTAGCCATAACCCTATCTATAAGTCCTTGCCAATATGCTTCTTCATATACTTTTACAGCATTCTTGTACATAGACCTAAATATTCTCTTATATAATTCATCTATTTCATCACGAGTGACAAGCTCTGGTAAATCACTTATTGAGTAGCCTGTGTCATCATATTTTAAAATTAGCTGTCCAACTTCTCTACTATTTAGGCTGTAAATCTTTTTCTTGATTAAAGTATTGGAAAAATTCCTAACTATTTCTTTTATATTTTCCGTATTTCTTTCGTCATGTATCAATTTAGATAACAATTTTTTCTTAAAGTTATCAACTTCTTCATTTTCTAATTCAAAAAATAGACAGTCTTGGTTGTTAGATATTCCTCTAACCATCTTTATTTCTAATTTATTTGCTTCACTCGTATTGCTATATCCTAAGTTATGAGCAATAATGTTTAAATACACTTCTAATCTATTTATATCCTCACCTATCTCTTTAGAAATATAATTTACTATCTCAGTTTTATTTTCTACATCTCTGAAGAAATAGGAAAGTCTTCTCCTAATATTCTTTACCATTTTATAAGAGGGGGATAGGTTTTTATAATGTCCTTCACTAAGATCCATGTCAAAAATATTATAGACACAATCGTGGTCTTTATTATATAAAAACTTCTCTAACAGCCCTGAATATAAAGCTTCCTTCTCAATTGCAGACATATAATTCCCTCCCTTAGTTGTCTAATCATTATAGCAGAAATTTTTACAAATACAATTTAAAAAAATATAATATAATCTTTAAGGAAACTTAACAATTGTTTACAAATATGAAGATTATAGCCTTTAAAAAATTTTTATTTTTTTAAAATTAAAAATTTTCTTTATCTGTAAATGGTTGACAAAATTGTAATTAACTCATCAACATCTATGTTCTTTTCTACTGTATATCTCCCATATATTAACCTTTTTGTTAGTTTTCTTTCTTGTACTCTTTTATTAAAGACACTCGCCTCCACTAGACCCTTTTTTTGTAATAACTTACCTATTTGTTCAGAATTCATACCTCTATCTATATAAAAGGTTACTTTTTCCCCGCTATTACTTTCTTCATTTGAAAAACTATTTTCTAACTCTACTTCAAATCCTTCATTAACTTTATTATCCATCATATTAGAAGATTCTTCTTTGCCCTTGTCAATTTCTGTAGGTTTTCCTTTATTTATGGGTTTTGTTTTTTTATCAACTATATTCTTATTTTCAGAAAATTCATTCTTTGTTTTTTCGTTAAAACTTTCTTCAAATATTTCTTCTGCCCCTTTAACTGTCTCTTGACTTAATGTTTCTTTAGATTCTTCTTTCTCCTCAGTAATTTCTTTTTTTTCTTTTTCCTCCTCTAATAACCTTTCATTTTTTATTTCTTCTCTTTTTTCTTCTAATAAATTCTCCACAAAAACCACTTGTTTTTCTAACTCATTTATCTTTTCCCTATTTTTAGTCCTTGCATCAAAAAAAGCATAAAAAATTAAAATAGCACCGAATATTAACATTATAAAGGCTAGATTTTTTTTACTCATCATACACCCCCCAAAATCACTACTACATAATCCATCTGTGGATTATAAACATATGAAAATTGATTAATTTCTTTACCTGAAAGCCTTACTGCATCTTTCAAAGCTCCCTTTACAAATTTTTCATCATGGCTAAAATTAATCATTCTAAAGGAAACTAATTCATTTCCATTTTTTATCGCATTATTTATTATTTTAAAAACATCTTCTTTATTATAGGCAACAAGCCCTTCATAAAAATAGTAATTATACTTGTCCGAATCGCATACAGGGTAGTTTGACCTGTCCCAAATATGGCTGCTTGATATATCTTTATCCTTTACTAAAAAATAAGTATATATTTTACTCTCAATTCCATTATTATATTCTGGATCATCCCATGTCGGATCGATATGGTAAAATTCTTTCTCAATTTCAACAATATTCCATGTGTGAAGTACTCCATCTGCAGTACCATATACAAGCATGGAATTAATTCCAAATTCATCTAGTATTAACTTTAATGCTTTTGCATATCCATCACAAACAGCTACTCCGTTTATTATAGCCCCATAGGCATCATGGGACTCACTAAATAAATGTAGGTTATTTTCATTGATGGAAAAATCATAACTTGTATTTTCTATTATATAATCATGGGCTGCCTTAATCCTTCTATAATCATCAGAAAACTCATTAGAAATACCTGCTGCTATTTCCTTAATACTACTTTTCAATAAGTTTCGTTTTTTATCAAGTTCATTTTTAGGTATTTCGTATAGAATTTTTAAGCGAAAAGGCCTAAGTTCTGTGCCTTTTAAATAAATAGAAGATGCTGAACTTTTTTGAGCCCTTTCAACTTCCCTCATAATATCTTTATTATCCATGTAAAAAGCTTCTGGAAAAAGAATAACATTTTCTTTGCCTTCACTTAGGGCATCAGAAACTTTTAAATAGACATTATTTTCACTTGGAGAATCATTTTTATCTAAGTTCTGAAAAAAAATAAATCCTATTAAAAAAAAACCTATTACTAAGCATGTGATAATTATAGTTTTAAATATTTTCATATTTGAGATAGTTCATCCTTATATAATTCATATTGTTCATCAGAAAAAACACAGAAAAGAACTTCCACAAGATGTGTAGACTTAGAAAGAAAATCTAACACTACTTTGGTAGAAATTTCAACTGCTTCTTTCTTTGGAAAACCATAAACTCCAGTTGAAATTGAAGAGAAGGCTATATTGTTGAGCTTATTCTCTTCTGCAAGCTTTAGCGAAGAAAGGTAGGCTGACTTTAAATCTTCCCTGTCCTTTGCCTTATCAGAAAAAACTGGACCTACAGTATGTATTACATACTTAGAAGGTAGCTTGCCTCCTGTAGTAATCTTAGCATCCCCTGTAGCACATCCACCAATCTTTTTGCATTCTTCCAAGATTTCACTTCCACCAGCCCTATGAATCGCCCCGTCAACTCCACCACCACCAAGTAATGTGTTATTTGCAGCATTAACTATGGCATCAACCTTTAGTTTTGTAATGTCCTCTTTAATAACACAAATCTTTTTATTAATTTTTTCAATACAATACACATCTTTCACCCCCCTAATTAAAAAGACCCCGGAGGGCCTAAGTAAATCTATAATCCGTGTTCTGTATTCGATGTTCATCTATCTTGGCTTAAAGTTACCATTAAGCTCTAGCGACCTACCTCTGAATATAAGCGGGCAACCTATTCAACTTGGTCTTGCTCCGAATGGGGTTTACACGAACGCTCAGTTGCCAAAGCGTCAGTGAGCTCTTACCTCACTTTTTCACCCTTACCAATTGGCGGTTATTTTCTGTTGCACTTTCCTTGGGGTCGCCCCCACCGGATGTTATCCGGCATTCTGCCCTATGGAGCACGGACTTTCCTCATGTTACCATGCGAACATCTGATTTACTTAAATAAATTATAGCATAGAGAGAATTTTAATGCAAGAAGTCATTCATTTCTTGTAAGCTGACCTACTTTGTGATATGATTTCTGAAAAGGAGTGTACTATGGAACTATTATCACCAGCAGGAAGTATGGAAGCCTTAAAAGTTGCTGCATCTAAAGGGGCAGATGCGGTTTATTTTGGTGGAACAAGCTTTAGTGCTAGGGCTTCAGCAAAAAACTTCTTAGAAGAAGAAACTAAAGAAGCAATTGATTATTTGAAGTTAAGGGGAGTAAAGTCATATATTACAGTCAATACTCTCTATAAGGATACAGAGATAAAAGAAGCTGCCCTCTTTGCACAAAAGGTTTACGAAATGGGGGCGGATGCCTTAATTGTTCAAGACTTAGGACTGGCTTATATATTAAGAAAGCTTGCTCCTGAAATACCCTTGCATGGAAGTACACAGATGACTATTAATAACTTACAAGGAGCACAGTTTCTAGAAAGATTAGGCTTTAAAAGGGTTGTTTTGGCAAGGGAGACACCTTTAAGAGAAATAAAAAATATTATCAATAATTCTGATATAGAGATTGAAGTTTTTACTCATGGAGCTTTATGTATTTCCTATTCAGGCAACTGTTTAATGTCATCCTTCATTGGTGGTAGGAGTGGCAACAGGGGCAGATGTGCCCAAGCCTGCAGATTACCTTATAGGCATTTAAACAATCAAGGAGAAGAGCTTGGACAAGGCTACCTATTAAGTCCAAAAGACCTCAACCTTTTAGTATATGTTGATGAATTAAAGGGAATAGGTATTCATTCGTTAAAAATAGAAGGTCGAATGAAAAGACCTGAATATGTTTCTTTAATAACTGAAAAATATAGGAAGGCTATAGATTTTGGTTCAAAGTCTATTACTAAAAAAGATAGTAATGAAGTAACGCAAATATTCAATAGGGGTTTCACTAAAGGTTTATCTATGGGCGACTTTGGCGAAACTTTAATGAGTATTGAAAGACCAGACAATAGAGGAACCTTGCTTGGTGAGATTTTAAGATTTGGAAAAAAGATAACTGTAAAACTTTTTGAAGACTTAGAGATTGGTGACGGAGTCGAGTATGAGAAAAAAAATGGCTATGGTGGATTTAAGTCAAATGTATCTGGAAGTAAGGGAGATTTGATAGAAATTACAAGACCTATAGACATTTTAAAAAACTCTAAATTATATAAGACTTCTTCAATTTCTTTGTTAAATAAAGCAAATGAGTTTATAAACAAGAAAAGACCAGTAAATATAAAATTTTATGCAAAAGCAAACGAGCCTTCGAAATTAGAAATATTTCTTATAGATGAAAAAATTACAGCAAAAGTAGTAGGAGATATTGTGGAAGAAGCAATTAATAATCCACTTACAGAAGATAGGATAAAAGAAAACCTTTCTAAACTTGGAGATACACCATATACATTAAATGATATTGATGTAAAAGTAGAAGGTAATATCTTTTTACCTATTTCTAAGTTGAATGAACTGAGAAGAAATGGAATTGAAAAGCTTAATGAAAATATTTTATTTACCGATAGAACAATTAATAAATTAATTCTTCCCAAATTAAAAAATAGAAATAAAAACCTATCTAAACTTCATGTAAGCGTGAAAAACGAAAGTCAGCTAAAAGTTTTAAATCCTAACAAGCTAGATAGGTTAATTGTTAATTTCCCGGAAGGGTTAAATCAATATAATAAATTTAATACCAATAATGTTGAAGTATTTTATGAAATACCTTCAATAATGTATAAGGAAGATTTTGATTTTCTTGAAAAAGAATTGAGAAATAAAAACTTTGACGGTTTTGTATGTCAAAATCCCGGTGCAATTGTATTTGTAAGAGAAAAGTTCAGTGATAAAAAAATTATTGGTAGCCCAGCACTGAACGCAATGAATTCATATAGCTTAAACTTCTTCAAAGAGTACACAGATGAAATTTCTCCTTCTATAGAGTTGACTATAAAGGAGATTGAAGGACTGGAAACGGAAGAAAATTTGGAATTATTAGCATATGGATACCCCCCACTAATGATTATGGACTACTGTCCTGTTTCAATAAAGAATGAATGCAAAGACAATAATAACTGTGATGTTTGTAATGTTGGGAATGGCTACCTTCTAGATAAAAAGGGCTACCGTTTTCCATTTGTTAGAGAAAATAAAAGAACAATTATTTATAATGGATCACCTATTGTAATGCTTGATAATATTGAAAAGCTTAGAAATCTTTGTGACTCTATAAGGCTATCTTTTACCATAGAAAATAAGCTAATTGAGGAAATCCAAGAAGCATATTATGATTATCTAAATAATGATATTGATTATCACGATACTCAAGAAGTTTTAACCGAAATTAAAAGGATAACTGGTGCAACTAATGGTCACTATTTTAGAGGTATAGAATAATGAATGAAAGAGCATTGAAAACACTTGAATTTAATAAGATATTAGAGATGCTTAAGGGTGAAACTGCATCAAACTTAGCAAAAAAACTTGTAGAAGACCTTGTGCCTTATGATAACTTAGAAGAAGTAGAAGCTAGACAAGAAGAAACTGAAGAAGCTCTAAAACTACTATTAAACAAGGGGGAACCTAACCTTTCTGGTGTAGGAAACATCAAGCCAGAAACAAAAAGAGCTAAGATGGGTGGAGTACTCACTCCAGGAGGTCTATTAAAAGTTTCAGAATCTCTAAGAACTTCAAGACAAATAAAGAATTATGGAAATGAAGCAGTGGAAGAAAATCAAATTTTCCCTGTAATAGCAGAACTTATTGAAGGTCTCTATATGAATCCTAGTATTGAAAATGAAATAGCAAATGCTATTATTGGAGAAAATGAACTGTCTGATAATGCCAGCCCAAAACTACGGTCCATAAGGAAAAGAATTATTAAACAAAACGAAGACATAAGGACAAAAATCAACTCGATAATTAATTCAGCCCAAAACAAGAAACATTTTCAAGATAATATTGTCACAATAAGGGAAGGTCGCTTCTGTGTACCTGTGAAAAGTGAAAGCAAGGGAGCAATCCCCGGTATTGTCCACGACATGAGTTCTTCTGGACAAACCCTCTTCATAGAACCTAGTCAGATAGTCAATATGAATAATGAATTAAGAGAGCTAGAGGTCGAAGAAAGGGCGGAAATAGAAAGAATACTTGCAGAACTATCTGAAATGGTTGCAGAAAGGGCTGATGAAATTGAAGGAAATCAAGACTTACTTGTGAAATTAGACTTTATCTTTGCTAAGGGTAAGCTTGCTATTAAGATGAATGGAACAAGACCAAAATTAAACTTTAAAGGTTATATTAACTTAAAAAAAGCTAGACATCCTCTGCTCACAGGTAATGTTGTACCAACCGACATTTATATTGGAGATGAATTTACAACTCTTGTAATTACAGGACCAAATACCGGTGGTAAGACTGTAACATTGAAAACTGTTGGCTTATTATCCATTATGACCATGGCAGGTCTACATATTCCTGCTATGGAGTCATCAGAAATGGCAGTATTTAACGAAGTATTTGCAGACATAGGAGACGAGCAAAGCATAGAGCAAAGTTTATCAACCTTCTCTTCCCACTTGGTGAATATAATAAGTATTATGAAAAACTTAAGAGCAAATAGCCTAGTCCTATTTGACGAACTAGGAGCAGGAACTGACCCTACCGAAGGTGCTGCCTTAGCTATGGCTATATTAGACTACCTGCTAAAAATTAAGGTAAGAACTATTGCAACAACCCACTACAGCCAGTTAAAGCTCTATGCACTTACTACTGAAGGTGTAAAAAATGCTTCTGTGGAATTTGATGTGGAAACCTTAAGTCCAACATACAGATTATCTATCGGAGCACCAGGTAAGTCAAATGCCTTTGAAATCTCAAAGCGACTTGGACTTTCAGACCATATAATAGAAAATGCTAAAAAACTTATAGACTCAGAAAATATAGAATTTGAAGATGTCCTCTCTGCTTTAGAAAGAGATAGAAAGCTGGCAGAGGAAAATAGACAAAAGGCAGAAAGAACACAAAGAGAGGTAGACTCCCTCAAGGCTGAACTGGATAAAAAGAAAGATAGAATTGATGAAATAAGAGAAAAGGCAATCCAAGAAGCCAAAGAAGAAGCCAGAGATATTGTAAAAGAAGCAAAAAAAGAAACTGATGAGCTTCTAAATTTTATAAGAGAACATGCCAATTTAATAGATAGGGAAAAGTTGCGGGAGCTTGAGGAAAAAAGGCTTGGTTTAGCTGAAAGCCTGAATAAAAGAAATCAGTCCCTCGCAGTCAACCTTAATCCTAAAGTAAATAAGGAACCTCCCAAGGACTTAATTAAGGGTGAAACAGTAAAAGTCTTATCATATGGGCTTGAAGGTAGTGTAATATCCCTTCCGGATGAAGATGGAAACCTTATGGTCAAGGTTGGGATTATGAAGGTAAATACTAATATCAATAACCTAGAAAGGGTTGAATCAAGCGAAAAAAGAACTAGCAAGTTAACAGGGATAAACATCACAAAATCTAAACTAATATCTCCAAAACTTGATTTGAGAGGGATGAATGTAGACGAAGCTATATTAGAGATAGATAAATATTTAGATGATGCGATTATCTCAGGATTAAAAAGGGTAGAAATCATCCATGGAAAAGGAACAGGCGCCCTTAGAAAGGGTGTGAGGGAACATTTAGAAAGTAAAAAAATTGTTAAAAGTGTTGAATTCGGTTCTCTACAAGAAGGTGGAGATGGCGTAAGCATTGTAGAACTATAAAGAGGTGGAAAAATGATAGATTTAAGAGAAGAAATAGTAAAGATTCTAAAAAAAGAAATCGATTTGCCTGAAGAAGAAATTAGAGAAGGTGTTGAAGTTCCAAAAGATGAACAAATGGGAGATTATTCCTTCCCTGTCTTTAAACTTGCTAAAGTTTTCAAAAAAGCTCCTAACTTAATAGCAGAAGAAATAGCAGGAAAATTAGAAAAAGGTAAATTTTTTGAAAAAATTGAGCCAGTAGCTGCCTATATCAATTTTTTTGTAGACCAAAAATCCCTTACATCCGAAGTCTTAAAAGAAATCTATGATAAAAAAGAACTATATGGCCATTCAGATTTAGGTAAAGGGAAGACTGTGATAGTAGAGTTTTCTTCTACAAATATAGCCAAACCTTTTCATATTGGTCACCTTCGTTCAACAGTAATTGGTAACTCACTTTATCACATATATAAGGCTTTAGGATATGATACTATAGCAATCAATCACTTAGGAGACTATGGTACTCAATTTGGAATGTTAATTGCTGCCTTTAAAATGTGGGGCAATAAGGAGGAAATAGAAAAAGACCCAATCAATAACTTTTTAGACCTTTATGTAAGATTTAATAAATTGCAAGAAGAAGACCCAAGTAAAAGAGACTTAGCTAGGGACTGGTTTAAAAAGCTTGAAGATGGTGATGAGGAAGCTGTTGAACTATGGCAATGGATGAAAGACCTTTCTTTAAAAGAATTTAATAAAGTTTATGACCTGCTTGGCATAACTTTTGATTCATATAATGGCGAGGCCTTTTATTCTGATAAGATGCCAGCCATCGTAGAAGAATTAAAAGAAAAAAAATTGCTAAAGTTAGATGACGGGGCACAAATTGTAGACTTGGAAGAATTTGGAATGACCCCATCAATTGTAATTAAATCTAACGGCACATCCACATACTTAACAAGGGATTTGGCTGCAGCGAAATATAGAAAGGACACCTATAAATTTTATAAAAATATTTATGTCGTTGGTCAAGAGCAAAAACTTCACTTCAGACAATGGAAAAAAATTCTTGAACTAATGGGCTACGATTGGGCAAATGATTGTATCCATGTTGACTTTGGTCTAATAAGTACAGAAGATATGGCTCTATCAACTAGAAAAGGAAATGTATTATTCTTAGAAGATGTATTAAATAAAGCTATAGAAAAAACTAAAGAAATCATTGAACAGAGAAATCCAAATTTGGAAAACAAGGACGAAGTTGCAAAAGATGTTGGTATTGGAGCTGTTATCTTTCAGGACTTATTCAATCAAAGAATTAAGGACTATGTCTTTTCATGGGATAGGACACTTTCCTTTGAAGGAGAAACAGGACCTTATGTCCAATATACTTATGCAAGAATCTCTTCACTCTTAGACAAGGGAAAATTCAATGTCGATGATAACTACAATCCTGATTTACTAAACTCATCTGAAGAAAGAGCCTTAGTTAAGTCATTATATGACTTCCCTGAAACTATAATCGATGCTTCAGAAAAATATGAACCTTTCTTTATATCAAGGCAGCTTATAGAAATCGCAAGAAACTTTAATAAATACTACAACCAAAGTCCAATCCTTGTGGAAGATGAGGAATTAAAAAAAGCAAAACTTGCCCTTTGTTACTCTGTTAAAAATGTAATCAAATGCGGACTTGAATTACTTGGAATTAATTCACCAGAAAGAATGTAAGATAAATAATTAATAAAAATTCGGCTAAGTTTAAATTTATTTAAGACTTAGCCGAATTTTTATATTTTTATGCTTTCATTTTCTTTAAATCTTCTGCAATAATTAATTTGGCTTCTGTTGCTTCTTGTACTTGTTCTACAGTGAACTCTGGGTTGATTTCAATAAGTTTTAATCCATCTTTTGTAACTTTTATAACTCCCATCTCAGTAACAATTAGGTCTACTTGTTCCTTAGCTGTTAATGGAAGATTACATTCTTTAAGGATCTTATGGTTACCCTTATTTGTATGTTCCATTGCTACGATTACTTTCTTAGCTCCTACTACAAGGTCCATTGCTCCACCCATTCCAGGTACCATTTTCCCAGGAATCATCCAGTTAGCAATATTACCTTTTTCGTCAACCTGTAAAGAGCCAAGGACAGTAGCATCTACATGACCGCCTCTGATTATTCCAAAGGAAGTACAAGAGTCGAAAAACATTCCACCAGGAAGGATAGTTACTGGAGCACCACCTGCATTTACAATATGCATATCTTCTTTACCTTCTTCTGGTACTGGACCAAGTCCTAAAAAGCCATTTTCTGATTGTAATATTATTCTCTTATCTCCAACAAAATTAACTACTAGAGTAGGAAGTCCTATTCCTAGATTCACAACATCTCCATCATTAAGTTCTTCAGCAACCCTCTTTGCAATAAAATTTTGAATTTGAGCCTTATCCATTACCATTCCCCTCCTTCAACAATATAGTCTACAAAGATGCCAGGTGTAATAACATCATTTTGGTCAATATCTCCAATTTCTACTATATGTTCTGCTTCACAAATTACAAGGTCAGCAGCTGAAGCCATTGGAACATTAAAGTTTCTTGTAGAACCTCTATAAGTCATATTCCCCATCTTATCAACTTTATATCCAGCTACTAATGCTAAGTCTGCCCTTAAAGGTAATTCTAGAATGTATTCTACACCATTAATAACCTTCTTCTCTTTTCCTTTCTCAACCACATCTGAACCAATACCTGTTGGTGTATAAAAACCACCTAAGCCATTACCACCACACCTAATTCTTTCTGCAAGAGTTCCTTGAGGAACTAATTCTACAGTTATTTCTCCTGCATTCATTTGGTTTCCTGTTTCCCTATTCATACCAATATGTGTTGCAATAAGATGCTTTATTTGCTTGTTTGCAATCCACTTACCTACTCCATAATCAATGAAGCCTGTGTCATTACAAATAAGAGTTATATCTTTGACGCCTTTTTTTACAATAGCATCAATAATCTTATGTGGCGAACCACAGCCCATAAAGCCTCCGACCATGATGGACATGCCGTCTTTCACATGGGACAGCGCCTCATCAATTGTAATTACTTTGTTCATATTAGAACCTCCTCACTTTCTTTAATTGTTTCAATATAAGTATAATGATTAATTTAAAATTTGTCAAATTTATTTACAGATTTTTTTAATAAAAATACTATTAATTATCCAAGTCTACACTTTACAAGTTTATTGACATAAATCCTAATTTGTTCTATAGTTAAATTAAAATATTAATAAAATAAAAAAGGGGGATAATATGGATATAAAAAAAATTATTATTGCAGGTTCTGGTACTATGGGGTCTTCAATGGGGGCAAGCTTTGCCAAGTATGGTTTTGAAACAACTATCTATGATATTTCCAGCGATGCCATTGAAAAGGCAAAGTCATTAATTAAGCTTAATCTAGAAACAGAAATCAGCGAAAAAATTATTTCAAAAAAAGAAGCGGAAATACTCTTAAATCGATTAAATTTTTCTATGGAAAAGGAAGTTTTTAATAATGCCGACCTTGTAGTAGAAGCAATTATAGAAAATATAGATATTAAAAAAGACTTTTGGGCTGAAATTTCAAAAATTGTCCCGAAACAAACAATACTTACGACCAATACATCAGGACTTTCCATAACAAGAATCCAAGAAGCTGTAATTGAACCAGAAAGATTTGCTGGTTTTCATTGGATTAATCCACCACATATAATCCCTTTAATAGAAATAATAAAAGGTGAAAAAACAAATGATGAAACCATTGAAAAGATTTATAAGCTTTCTGAATCCATAGATAAGAAGCCTGTAATTGTAAATGATGCTCCTGGCTTTGTCTTAAATAGACTTCAGTTTGCTATTTTAAGAGAGGCACTTCATATCGTAGAGAATGGTATAAGTACAGTGGAAGGTGTGGATGATGTTATGAAATATGGGCTTGGAGGAAGGTACGCTGCCCTTGGTCCATTTCAAGTTGCTGACCTTGGAGGTCTTGATATCTTTTATAATATATCTTCATACTTGTTTAATGACTTAGGCGACGAAAAAGAACCCTTTAGTATCTTAAAAGAATCTTATGAAAAGGGCGAATATGGAGTTAAAAGTAAAAAAGGATTTTATGATTATAGCAATGGTAAAGATGAAGAAATTATACGATATAGGGATGAAATCCTTACAAAAATTTCTAAAATTCAAAAAGAAAAATAATATTGGGAGGAAATGTCATGAAAATATTAATAATAATCTTATTATTCCTCACTGCATGTAGTAGCGAAAATATTACACCATTAAATGGAAAATATTCAACTGTAGGGGATGAAATTGGGCCAATGCTCATATTAGAAGAAAATAATAAATTTTCTTTTACTTATATTATAGAAAGAAGCTATCTTCCTAATGGAAATTTCGAAATTAAAAACGGTGAGCTAATATGCTCTGATAAAACAACGGGTGAAGTAGCAGTATTCAAAATAATCTCCGATAAAAAATTAGAGCTGGATTTAGATAAGTCTGAACTTATTGAAGGAGCAAAGTTTTTAGATAAGCCAATAGTTGATGGAATGATTCTTGAATTTAAGGGCGAGATTGGAGATAAAACTAAACATGTTGATAGAAATGTTGAAGATGAAGCATTTATCACAGAGATAATAACAGAACAAGACCTTATGTCCTTAGTTGAGAAAATGTATGGAATAATTACTGAAAAAGACCCTGCCCTCATTTCACATACAAATAAGGTCGCCTTTGAATTAATTAATGGGAAAATGAATTATAATATAGACGAAAATAAATCTACTTGGGAAGAATTTTTAAAAAAACTCACAGGAAAAGAAGTTTACTTCGGTGGCTATGAAGAAATGTCTAAACTAGGTTTTATAAATGAAAAAGAGCTTTACTGGGAAGACGGCTATATTATTACACTTGATGTTGATGATATATCTCAAAATACAATTAACTTCAACTTTACTATTTGGAGGTCTGGAACGGGAGCATATTATTTAAACGATTGTAAAGCAATCCTTGAAAATAATGATAAATGGAATATCAAGATAGGTTCTGAGGCAATATCATAAAATCTATATCCAATTAAAGTAAATATTACGAAATGTTAATATGTTTTTTCATATATTAATGTTTAAGGATGTTAGTATAGGGTAATATATAAATAAGCGATAAAAAAAATGAATTTTAAGGAGGATTTTATGGAAAATCAAGTACAAGAAAACAAAGTTAACATGCCTTTAATTGGAGAAAGAGCTCCAGAATTTGTAGCGAGCACAACACATGGTGAAATAAATTTCCCAAAAGATTATGAAGGAAAGTGGATAATATTATTCTCACATCCTGCTGACTTTACGCCAGTTTGTACAACTGAATTTATGACATTTGCAAGTATGTTTGATGAGTTTGAAAAACTAAACACTCAATTAATCGGACTTTCAATTGATTCTCTATTTTCACATTTGGCTTGGGTTAATGCTATAAAAGATTACGAATGGAATGGATTAAAAAATCTAGAAATTAAATTCCCTGTAATAGACGATATCAGCATGAATGTTGCAAAAAAATATGGTATGCTACATGCTGGTTCTAATACTTCAACAATAAGAGCCGTATTCATCATTGACCCTAAGGGAATAATGAGAGCTATCCTTTACTATCCAGCATCAATGGGAAGAAACTTTGATGAAATTAAGAGAATGGTTATCGGTCTTCAAAAGAACGATTCTGACGGAGTAGCCCTTCCAGCTAACTGGCAACCAGGAGACGATGTAATACTTCCTGCACCAGGAACAACAGATGGCATCAAAGAAAGGGTTAAAGAAGCCAAGGATAATAGCGACTATAACCAAGTTGATTGGTATTTAACATTTAGAAAAGATAAATAAATTTTTCGAGGTGGAGAAATTCACCTCTTTTTTATTGCCTTTACCTCTAAATATTATATAATATATTCAGGTGATAAAATGAAAATTACAGGAATTATTGCTGAATATAATCCATTTCACAATGGACACAAATACATGATAGATAAATTTAAAGAAAATGGCACTGGTATAGTTGTCATTATAAGTTCTTCATTTGTCCAAAGGGGTGAACCTGCTATTATCGACAAATGGCTTAGAGCGAGGTCTGCCATTGAAGCTGGAGTTGACCTCGTAATAGAACTCCCATACTATTACTCGGTTGCCCCTGCAGAAATTTTTGCAGACGGGGCAGTTAAGTTTTTAGATTATATGGGAGTGGATTTTTTATGCTTTGGTTCAGAGGGTGGGAATATTTCCATCCTAAAAAAACTTGGGGAAATATCGTCAAAAATTGAAAGAAATGATAGTGAAATTTTAAGTCTACTTAAAAATGGCCTTTCTTTTTCGGAAGCAAGAATTGAAGTGATAAAAAATAGAGCTTCAGATAATATAGATAAAAAAACACTAGATAATACTTTCGCTGGTTCTAATAATATTTTAGCTATAGAATATATTTCTTCACTTGAAAAATTAAATTCTAAAATCAAACCTGTAGCAATTAATAGAATTGGCGATGATTATTCCGAATCAGAAATTAAAACAATAAACCCATCTGCAACAGCAATAAGAAATATGCTTTTAAATGGTAAATTGAAAGAAACCAAGCCGTATCTCCCTATTGAAAGCTATACTTCTTTGCTTGAACATATAGAAATTAATTTAAAATTCAATTCTTTAAACAGATATGAAGAGTTAATTTTCTACCTGCTAGATAACCTAACAATAAAAGAATTAAATTCTATAAACTTCTCAAACTCAGATGTTATTAATCGGCTTCTGAAATTTAGAAAAGATTCATCAAATCTTGAAGAATTACTAAACTTGTCTAGGGCAAAGTCTATTTCAGAATCTGAAATTAAAAGATATTTGTGTAATTTATTAAATAATCTTACCTGGGATAAATTTGAAAAATTAAATAAAGAACAGCCTTCAATAAGGGTTCTCGCCATGAATGAAAATGGAATAAAAATATTAAAATCTATTAAAGAAAAAAATATCGTTACAAAATTTAAAGATTTTGAAAGCCTGCCCCAACTAATATATGAATCTGTTGCTACAAATAATTATTTTTTAACTTTGAATAAAAAAAGAGACTTAGATTATTATTATAGCCCAATTATCATCAACTAAACTTTTATTGTCTATACTAAAACAAGGGCGACATAATCGCCCCCTGTCCTATTTATTATTTAATTAAGTAACTTATTTTTGAATTTTTTCAGCTATCTTTTTTAAGTCCATCCTATTTTTTTCAACTAGGTTTCCAACACTGGCAAATTTCTCTCCAAAGGCTAAAAAGATATTATCAGCGTATTCATATGCACCTAACATAATTTCAGCAGCCCTATCTTGTGCAGTTTCAATTATCTCGGTTGCTTTAGCCTGTGCTTCTCTAGTAATCAAATCTTCTTTCACTAGGTCCTCTGCCTTAAATTCAGCCTCTTTCATTAAGCCCTCAGCATCCTTCCTAGCCTCTTGAAGAATTCTTTGCTTTTCATCCTTTATCCATTGAGCCTGTTTAATCTCGTCTGGCAGTTTCAATCTAATCTCTGTAATGATTTCTAGTAGTTCACTCTTGTTAATAAAGACACTCTTACCCATACCCCTAGCATCTTCAATAACATCTTCTAATTCATCTATTAGTCTCATGACTTCCATACGATTACCTCCCAAACTTTTTATCTAAAGCTAATTTTACATTACTTGGTACAAACTTAGAGACATCTCCACCAAATGAAGCAACCTCTTTCACAACGCTAGAGCTTAAAAAAGTAAAATCTCCATCAGCACATAAAAATATAGTATCAACATCTTTCTCTAAGGCATTATTCATTAAGGCCATCTGCATCTCGTATTCAAAGTCTGAAACAGCCCTCAAGCCTCTTACAATAACTCCTGCATTAATTTCTTTTGCATAGTCTACAAGCAAACCTTGAAAACTTTCAATCCTTATATTATAAATATGCCCTATTGCTCCCTTTAAAAACTCCATCCTCTCCTCTAATGTGAATAAAGACTTTTTATTTTGGTTGATTAAAATTGAAACTACTAATGTATCAAATAACTTTGATGCCCTTTCCATAACATTTATGTGACCATTTGTTATAGGGTCGAAGCTACCCGGATATAGTGCTATCATCTTGAACCCCCACTTTATAAAATATAATTGACCTTCTTTTCTTATAGTCCCTTCTATCTGCTATATATATGTTTTCATAATCGCCCAAGTCATCGAAATTAGTATCACTCTCTACTATTATTAGCGAATCCTCGTTTAAAATGCTCATATCATCAAGCTCTTTTAAAGTGTTCCTTAGTAAATCAAAATCAGCATAGGGTGGGTCTAAATAAAAATAATCAATTTTTATCTTGTTTTTCTTAAAATACCTTATCGTTTGACTTATATCTTGGTTTCTTACATCTGCTTGGTCTAAAAATTTTGTATGTTGAAGATTTTCCTTTATTAAGGACGTCCCCTCTCTTGAAAGTTCTATAAAATATGCAAATCCAGCCCCTCTACTAAGGAACTCAATTCCTATTGCACCAGTGCCAGCAAAACAATCCAAAACTACTGACTCCCTTTTAAGTGGGGAAATAATATTAAATATTCTTTCCTTTGTCATATCATCTGTAGGTCTTATGTCCCTTCCTCTAGGCGACTTCAAACGAAATCCTCGCCTATCCCCTGAGATTACCCTCATTATATCACCTCAATTAAAAGAAATATTATCTTTTTCGAGTTTTTTCAAAAATTTTCTTACTTCCTTTTTTAATCTAGAATTTTCTTGTAAATTTAGTTTAGGGTCCTCTTCAAAAATTTCAAGGCATATCTTCTCAACTTCTTTAACTAAGGCCATATCTTCAAATAAATTTACAAATCGTAGATCTGGTATCCCATGCTGCCTTGTACCAAAAACATCTCCCATGCCCCTTAACTCAAAATCTTTTTCAGAAATTTTGAAACCATCATTGGTAGACTCAAGAATTTTCATCCTTTGATAAGAGATTTCAGACCTATTATCATTTATCAATATGCAAAATGACTCATAATTTCCTCTTCCAACCCGCCCTCTAAGCTGGTGTAGTTGTGAAAGTCCAAACCTATCTGCATCATAAATTGACATTATATTTGCATTTGGAACATTTACACCAACTTCTATTACTGTAGTTGAAACTAAAACATCAATCTTTCCATTATAAAAATCCCTAAGCACTTCATCCTTTTCTAGTGCAGTCATCTTTCCATGCAAAAGGGCTAAACTATAATCTTTTAATTCGTCTGCCCTTAACTCTTCATAGATAGCTTCAGCAGACCTTAACTTAAAGTCTTCATTTTCTTCTATCATTGGACAGACAATATATACCTGCCTACCCTCGTCTATATTCTTTCTTATAAACCCATACATTCTTTCAAGAATGGTAGAATTTATCATAAAAGTCTTAATTGGAACTCTACCGGGAGGCAGTTCATCAATTATTGAAATATCCAAGTCGCCATAAATAATCAAAGCTAATGTTCTTGGGATGGGAGTAGCACTCATTACCAGAACATCTGGATTCATCCCCTTCATTTCAAGCTTAGACCTTTGAGAAACTCCAAAACGGTGTTGTTCATCTGTCACTATTAAGGCTATACTTTTGAAAAAGACATCCTCTTCAATCAAAGCATGGGTCCCAATAACTATATCTATCTCACCACTGACCAGAGAGTCTTTCAAAATATCTTTTTCAGACTTCTTCATAGCACCAGTTAAAAGTGCAATTTTCACTTCATTATCTATCTTTAAAAGCTTCAATAATTCATTCAATGAATCAAAATGTTGACTGGCTAAAACCCCAGTTGGCGCTATTAGGGCAGATTGAAATCCTGCCAGGCTAGCCTTAATCATAGAAATAAAGGCAATAATTGTTTTTCCTGAACCAACATCGCCTTGAACTAGTCGGTTCATCTTCTTCTCAGACTCCATATCTGAAAAGACTTCCTCAATTACTTTATTCTGTGCCCCGGTTAGCTTGAAAGGCAGTTTTTCTATAAGTGAACCCGTTCTGCCGTCATCATTTATTTTAGTTCCTATCGCTTCATTGTTTGCCCTTTTATAAACAAGTAAAGCTGATTGTAGGACAAGTAATTCTTCAAACTTAAACCTATATATTGCCTCCTCCAAATCTTCGTTGGACTTTGGATGGTGAAGTGCAGATATTGCATCTTTTTTAGACTTAAGTAAATACTTTTCAATCAAATATGAAGGAATTGTTTCATCTATATCTTTTAAATTCCTGTCAAGAGCATTTTTTACAAGCTTAGTAAGAACATTATTGCTTATACCTTTAGTTAACCTATATATAGGGCTAATCTTTCCAATAGTTCTTGTTGCCCCTTCTTTTTCTACAATAGGAGAAGATATTTGTAATTCCCTACCTATTTTTTTAAACTTCCCAGAGACATTAAGCCTTTCTCCCGGCTTGTATTTTCCAACCAAATAGTCTTGATTAAACCAAACCAAATAAAGAATCATATCACCAAGTATAACCCTCTGCTTTATTATACTTAAGCCCCTTCTCGGTCTAGAGACAACGGCCTGATCTAAAACTTCAACCTTAATAGAAATCCTCTCATCTAACATACCAGTTAAATCATGAGAAAACTTTCTTAGGTCCTGATAGTCTCTTGGAAAAAAATAAATTAAATCTTCAACCGTTTCAATATCAAGTTTTTTTAAAAGTTTTGCCCTATTTGGACCAATACCTTTAACGTACTGGACATCATCAGATATTGAATGGAAATCACTCAACTGAAATCAGATAATAGTATATCGGTTGTCCCCCATATATTAATTCAATGTCCATTCCTTCAAAACTTGACTCTAAATCTTCTCTCAAGGCTTCAGCATCCTCTTCTTTAATGTCTTCTCCATACAAAACAGTAATTAAAGAAGAGTCTTCATCTATCATTTTATTAATCAAATCCTTTGTAACTGATGAAATATCTTCACCAGAGCCTACAATATCTCCCTGACTGATAGCCATAATGGAATTTTCTTTTATTTCTTTCCCGTTTAAACTCACATCTCTTACAGCATAAGTTACCTGACCAGTTTTGACATGGTTAATAGCCTCATTCATGGCTTCTATATTTTCTTCAGGACTTGCATCATATTCAAAGTTCAAAATTGCAGAAATACCTTGTGGAATAGACTTAGTTTCAATCACATATACATTTTTTTCTGACAACTCTCTAGCCTGATTTGCAGACAAAATAATATTTTTATTGTTAGGTAATATAATAATATTATCAGCATTTAGACTTCCTATAGCATTAAGGAAGTCTTCTGTGCTTGGATTCATAGTTTGACCACCCTCAATAATATAATCTACACCTAAGTCTTTAAATAAGGTCTTAATCCCATCACCTGCAGACACACTTATTAGAGAATATGGTTTCTTCTCACCATTAGTACCATTTCTCATTTCTTCAAGTTCGTCCTTTAGAAGTCTTTCATTATGTTGATATCTCATATTATCAATTTTGATATCAGTTAAAGAACCAATTTTTAAAGCTTGACTTATTACAAGGCCTGGGTCGTTTGTATGGACATGGACCTTAATAATCTCATCTGAACCAACAACAACTATACTATCTCCTTGTTTTTCAAGGAAACTTTTAAACTTGTTTACATTTTCTTCGCCTGCATTAATCATAAATTCTGTACAATAACCGAATTTAATATCTCCATCCTCTACTACTTCTCTCTTAATAACAGGTTCAGCATCTATTTCTATATTCGAAATATCTTCACCTTTAAGACCCTTTACAGCACCTTCCAATATTGTTATCAATCCAGCACCACCAGCATCAACAACGCCTGCTTCCTTTAAAACCGGTAGCATATCTGGAGTCTTATTAAGAACATTCCTGCCCTCTTCCAAAACTTTTTCAACAAAAGAAAGAATGTCTGTTTCGCCTGTTTGATGTCTCATAGCAAAATCTCCCATCCCTCGAATGACTGTAAGAATTGTACCCTCCGTAGGCTTCATAACAGCCTTATATGCTGTATCTGCAGCATTTCTAAATGCCTTAGCCAGCATTTTTATTTCAATACTATCCTCATTTTTTAAAGTTTCAGCAAAACCTCTAAATATTTGAGAAAGTATTACCCCCGAATTTCCCCTTGCCCCCATCAAAGAGCCTTGACTCATCTTCATTAGAATCTTTCCACAAGATTCTTCTTCTGAACTTAGTGCATTTTTAACAGCAGACTTAACAGTCAAGCTCATATTTGTACCAGTATCTCCATCTGGAACTGGAAAAACATTTAGAGTATTCAACTTCTCTTTATTTTTTTCTAAATTGGCAAGTGCTCCTTTCAAAGCATCTCTAAGAATTATATGATCAAATGTTTCCAAGATAACCTCCTACTATTTCTCGACTCTAATCCCTTGTACGAGAACATTTACCTTATCTACCTTTAGTCCAGTTAAATTCTCAACAGAAAACTTAACCTTATCCATGATGTTACTTGCAACTACGGAAATTTTTACACCGAATTCCAATATTACATGAAGGTCTATTGTTAAGTTATCATTATCAGAGTTTACATTAACTCCCTTAGACATATAGTCCCATTTTAAAAGTTCAAATAGGCCATCCTTAGCATTTTTAGATGCCATTCCAACTATTCCATAACTTTCCATAGCTGATAGGCCTGCAATTGTGGAGATTACATTGTTATCTATTACGATTTTACCTAAATCATTTTCTATTTTTATCATATCGATCCCCCTCGTCTATCTAAATCAATATTCACACCTTTATATATTTTACATTAAGTGACAATAGAATTCAACTAATATTTAAAAACGGTCAAACACATGAGACAGGCTCAACTTTCCTAGTCTTCATATTCTTCAGTTATAACTCCTATTGCAATTTCAATAGCCCTTACTATATTCTCTAAGGACATGGAAGGCATATTATTCTTATCTACAACCTGACATGGAATATAAGGCACATGTATAAAACCACCCATAGAATTTGAACTCTCCTTCTCTAACAAGTACAATATTCCATACATTAAATGATTACATACAAAAGTACCTGCCGTGTTTGATATAGAGGCAGGGATTCCTTCCTCTTTTATCTTTTCCACAATCTCCTTTATAGGTATGGTTGCAAAATATGCATTTTTACCGTCCTCAAAAATTTTGCTATCTTCAGGTTGATTCCCATCATTATCTTTAATCCTAGCATCATCAACATTTATTCCAACTCGCTCAACAGTTATTGTTGGCCTTCCACCTGCTTGACCAATTGCCAAAACAGCATCCGGTTTTAACTCTTTAATTTTATCTGCAACCAAATCTATTGACTTATTAAAAACTGTTGGAACTTTAAGTTTAATTATTTCAGCTTGAAATTTTTCTTGGCTAACAAGTTTAACAGCCTCTAAGGCAGGATTAAGCTTTTCGCCTTCAAAGGCTTCAAAGCCTGTGAGTAAAATTTTCATAATTCTCATCCTTTCATCATAAAAAAATCCATGGAAATGGCTCCATGGATAATATATACCCAAAAAATATTATTAATCAAACCTTAAGCATCTTGCAAAGAGCCTTTCATAGTCATCAGTGGCAGATAGCTCCAAATAATTTACTTTTTTCCTTAGAGCTTTCATTTCATCCCTAGTTTTCTTTGACAATAAGGCGATCATTGCACCCGAAAGGGAAGAATTACCAACATATTCTATTTTATCTTCAACCTCAAGAGGAAGTATCCCGGAACCAACTAAACTTTCTGTTGACAAGTGGGACCCAAACTGACCGGCAATAATTATCTTATCTAGTTCTCCCATTGACAAATGAGCCTTATTCAATAGGGCATAAAAGCCTGAAAGGATTGCCCCCTTAGCAAGTTGTATTTGACGAATATCTGATTGTGTTAATAATAGTCTAGGCTCTTTTTGAACAATAAAATTTCGCTTTTTACCATCCAACCCTATATGATTTAACCTAAAGTCCCCCTCTTCTATGTCAGCTACTTTAACAAAAGCCCCTCCCCTTTCAACAATACCTGTCCTAACCAACTCATTCATGGCTGATAATATTCCACTACCACATATACCCTTGCCTTCACGACCACCAATTACTTCTGTTAAAACCTTCTCTTCTCCTATCCTAATATTTTCAATAGCGCCCTCTGCTGCCCTCATACCAATACTTATATTCATACCCTCAAGGGCGGGACCTGCAGCACAAGAACAACTTAAAAACTCTCCATTAGCCAACAAAACTATTTCTCCATTTGTTCCGATATCAATAAAGAGTATGTTGCCATCACTTTCAGCCATAGAAGATACATATATACCGCTTACAATATCAGCCCCTATAAAGGATGAAACAGCAGGAATCCCATATAATCTTGCATTATCTAACCTTATTCCAATATTTCTTGCTTCTATTGTAAATGATTCAGTAAATATTGGTGCATAAGGAGATATACCGATGAAACTTGAATCAAGCCCTAAAAGTGTATGCATCATAGTCGAATTAGCACTAATAACTACATCATATATTAATTTCCTGTTGATTTTTGTCTTGTCCAACAATTCGTCAATCATTCCATTTAATTGGCATACTAAAACATCTTGTAATTCTTCAATTCCATTTTCATTTTCAATCAAATAAGTAATCCTAGTTAAAACATCAAAACCGAAGTCTTTTTGACCATTAATATCTGAGACACTTTCTAAAACTCTGCCGGTTAATAAATCTACCAAAGACATTACTATAGTTGTCGTACCTATATCAACAGCAAGTCCATAAATATATTCAGAAGTATCGCCTCTCTCTATTCCTATTAATTCTTCGTCGTAAAAGACACCAGTATATTCATTTGTCTTCCTTGAAATATATTTTAAAAGTTCAATTGGAACTTCGTTTATGTCTAAAGCTTCCTTTATCCTATCTATTACGGTTGCTTGTTCTCCAATATCTGTCTCTCTTATATTAAATTTTTTCTTTTCTACAGGAGGATTAAATTCAAACCTCCTAGTTGCACCTGTAGTTAAAATCCTATGGTCATGGGCTTCTTTTTTAAGCTCTATTTCTATATTCTCTTCTGGAAAAGTTTTACAGGCTAAAACTTCCTTGCCTTTTGTAACATTAAAAAGCTTACACTTACCACAGGTCCCCTTGCCTCCACAGGGTGACTCTAGCTTTATCCCATGCGAACGCAATGCTTCTAATAAACTTTGTCCTTTAGAATATTCAATCTCCCTATCTAAATCTCTTATCTTTATAATTCCCATACTATCCCTCTGAAACTGTTTTTAATATTTCTTGAATGTTTTCTATAGGAGACCTCATCCCTAAACCACAAGCTGGAGCTATTATATCTGCCCCACTCTTTTGTGAATGCCTTGTAAGTGAGGAAATCTTTTCTGTACCGGCAAACTCTAAACTGTAAGTAGAAACATTCCCCATAATCAAATGATTAGGAAGCGCTTCCTTTGCTTCTTTAATTGACACAATAGCATCAAAGCTTAAGACATCACATCTTAGCTCTCTTAATATATTGAAAACCTTTTGCATCCTCCCACATATATGAACTATTGTAGGTATTCCCCTCTCATTTATTTTATCAAGTAGTTCATTCAAATATTTTAAAGCAAACTCTTCAAAATAGCTGGGTCCTAAAATTTCACCTGTACCACTAGGGTCGGATATTGCAATAATATCTACACCTGCACCAATTTGTGCAATAGTGTAATCAATAAGAAATTCTTTTACTCTTTCCATAAATTTATGAGCATTTTCTCTTTTCTTAAGTAGCTCCTTATAAAAAACTGTTGGCTCTACCAAAGAAGTCGCAACGCTAATAGGACCTGAAACATTACCTATTATCGGGTAGTCTAAATCCCTATCCTTAAGTATTCTTATTGCATCATAAAGAACTCCCGCCCTTCCCTTTAACTCAAAGTTTGGAATTCTATCGTAATCATCGACCGTATCAAATAAGTATTCCTTCACTCTTGGCTCAATTGCCATGTCGCCCATGTCCACCCTTGCACCCATATTTTCAACTTCCACAGTCATGCAGAAAGGTAACCCAAAATTCTCAAAACAACCAGACTTAACAACTTCATATGCTAGGTCAGCCATCATTTTTGCATCTGAATGAGCCTCTGGCAAATATATATTAGCCCTATCCATTACACCTTTTGTAATGGAGTTCATCATACCGCCGGGGCAAATACACGGTTGCCTGTCAGAAACATGGTTTTTAAAAAGCTCTTCGAATCTCTCTTTAGAAGTTTTCATACTAGCTCGCCACATGTTTTTTAACAAGTTGTACAGCTTCAACTGCATTTGAAGAATAGCCGTCAGCACCTATTTGATCAGAAAACTTTTGTGAAATCGGCCCACCGCCAATAAATACCTTAAAGTTATTCCTAATATTTTTATCTTTCAAAATTTCAATAACTCTTTCCATGCCACCCATAGTAGTTGTCATAAGGGTTGACATACAAATAAAGTCGGCTTCCTCTTTAACCGCCCTTTCTACAAATTCGTCTAATTTTACATCCCTGCCCAAGTCAATCATGTCAAATCCACCGGCTTCAAGCATTATACGAACAAGATTTTTACCTATATCATGGGTATCTCCCTCAACAACCCCGATTACACCCCTAACCTTCTTTTCTTCTGAATCCACTGGAATATGAGGTTTTAAAATATCCAAACCTTCATACATAGCATCAGAACATAGTAAAAGGTCGGTTACAAAGTATTCTTCCTCCTCGTATAAAACTCCTGCCCTGTTCATTCCATCCACAAGTCCTTCCATAATCCCATCAAGGGCAGGATAGCCTTCCTCTAGGTACTCATTAGCAGCCTCAATTACATCGTCTTCTTCCATTTCAAATACACCATCAGACAACCTCTTTAAATAATCTTTCTTTTCCATAACTCCGCCCCCTTATAGTAAAATTAATTCCTTTAATTTTCCACTTTTTAATACATAATTAGTATTCTTAATACACATCTCGCCGGCAAACTTATATTCCCCAACATGTTTTATACATGCCTCACCATAGGTCATTTCTTCTCCTAAGTCAATTTCCCCCCACTTGGCTAGACCTGTCCCAATCAAAGCAAAAGAAGTCTTAGGACATAACAATAATGAATTGCCATCACCAATGTCAAGACCTTTTAAAAATAGATAAGTAAAGTTTCTAGCCACATCCTCAGCCATCTTTGGTCCTAAAATATTGACGCCGCCAGTGGAGTCAGCATAGGAAAAGAGTCTAACACCTGCCTTCTTGCCCTCCTCGATATATGAACTTAGGTTCCTCTTTAGATAATTAAATATCTTATCTATCTTTTCAGGAGTCTTTCTCATGGCTTTAAAAACATACTTTGGGTCTATTAAAGCATTTAAAATAGTAAAGGGACCATTTAACATTAAAATAGGATTTTCTCCATCTTCCGCTAAAATTTTTACAGCCTTTAAAGTTTCTCCAATCCTACCCTTTGAAAAATCAATGTCTTGAAGGTTAGAAAGATCATCAATGTTATCAAAGGCATAAGTTTTCGCCCTCGGACCAGCAATTTCATTTCCTAAATTTATATCTCCACCCATAGCCTCACCCTCAACTGTATGACAAAAAGGAATTAAAGAATATTCAACCCCCTTTTCTTCCCTAATACCTTTTGCAATTGACACCATAAATTCACAGGTTTTATAAGCGTCCGGAAACTTTAAATTATATTTTTTCATAACACTTTCAGGTACTCCGCCGCCATCATCAAAAGTACAATTAAAATCTATTATTTTTCCCATCTTATACCCCTTTTCCAAAGTCTTTTAAATCCTTGCCGATTAAGCAAAGTCCACCAGCTTCCCCTTTAAAGTCTACTAAAGAATTCTTGCCATTTACATAGTCAAATCTCTTTAAAACTCCATCTATTTCAACAAAGCCCTTTCCCCTAATGACTTTTCCAAAGCTTCCAGACTTTAATTTTTTAAGCCAATTCTCCCAAGTTGGCCTAGAGAAAGAAAGTAACATATTAGTTGACCTGGTACTTAATCCCATAATGCTAGCATCTTCAACATAAGAAGCAAGCTCTTTAGAAAAATCATACCTCCTATTTAATATATCATTCCATTCGTCAACAGAATATTCGTTATCATTTGAAACAATTATTTCAGCACTAGGGTTAATCTCCCTTAGTAAATCTTTAATTTTATCTAATTCTTTCTCACTTTCCCCCTTAGTTAAAATCAGCGTAGAAGCATATTTTATCTGGTCTCTATAAAAGTCTCCAAAAACTTCTATATAGTCTTCAAAGTCTAAGGAATCCACCATAGTAATTGGTGCAACAAGTTCAATATTATCTTTAATAATTGGCTTAAGGATATCTAAAATACTTGATAAGCTGCCTACCCCTGTAGGCTCAATAATTAGATTGTCTGGCTTTACTTCTTCATATATTTTTAAAACAGCCTCTTTGAAATCACCCTTCATTGAACAGCAAACACAACCATTTTTCAACTCTGTAACAGTAAGTTCATTTTCCCTTAATACAGAAGAGTCTATGTCCACTTCTCCAAATTCATTTTCTAAAATTGCAATCTTACCCTCAAGGATTTTTACCAATTCTAAAATGAATGTTGTCTTGCCTGCTCCAAGAAAACCTGAAATAATAAAAATAAGCATTTTAACTCCTTAACTTATCTACATCTATTGGATACTTTCCAAACTCTCTACAAGCTTCATAATAATAAGCAACATTTTCCTTAGGCATACCTAGAGGAACTTGGCAACCACTGGAAACCATATAACCCTTTGGTGAATCATAAGCCTTCAATATGCATTCTTTTACTGAATTTCTTATAGACTCCCTGTCCCCCCTTTGGAGTACATCAACAGGAGGAACATTTCCAACAATAAGTATATCATTTCCAATTATCCCCTTAGCTTCAGCCAAGTCCTCCACATTATCTATACTAAAGCTAGCAACACCTGTTTCCACAATATCTTTCCAAATACCCTTGCTATGTCCACAAATATGGGTAGCTGGTTTCTTACCCAAAGTCTTAAAAATATGTTCAACCAAGTCCTTATAGTAAGGTAATGAAAATTCTAAAAACTGACTCCTGCTAAGTAGGTCTGTTGAAGTAACAGGGTCAGAAATTGAAGTAGAAAAAACCTCCCTTTTGGCAAGCTCATCAATATATCTTTTGTTAGACTCATTAATAATTTCTAACATCTGTTTCACTTTATCTGGAGCCTTCCTAGTCCATTTCAAGAAATTTTCAGCACCACAAACATTTACAGCAACAGAAACAGGCCCAGCCATGCCTGCAGATACACCCACCTCTTTACCAACTTTATTCTTAAGCTTTACTAAAGCTTCCAAGACTATCGGAAGCCTCCCATCCTTATTTGGGTCAACAAGCTTTAAATTATCAATATCCTCTACCTTTTTAACCACAGGATTAATAACCATGGAAATTGCATCTGGTTTATAATCTAATTCAGAACCCATAGCCTCTGCAATACCTCTAAGAGTAATGGATAAGTTAGTACCATCAGACTTAAACATCTCATAGGTCTTTATTTCCGTTTCAGACATTATATCTGAATCAAAACTATAATCAACAACACTCACACCATGCAAAGAACAAGCTGTTTCACCAAAGGATAATGTAGCAGGAATTCTGTCTATCGGCTCTCCTTTTGCAAAGGCAGTCATTCTTTCTAAAGAAGTCATTTCGCTCATTACACCCACCTCCAACTAATAAATTTATGATAATTATAACAGTATTGAATAAATATGATACATTCATAATAAAATATTATAAATTATGGCTAATATCTTAATTGTACCTATAATTCGCAAAATAAAAAAATAGCGACATAAATCGCTATTTTTCACCCAACATATTTTTAAGCTCATCCATAAATGAATTAACATCTTTAAATTGACGGTAGACAGATGCAAACCTAACATAAGCAACTTCGTCTAAATTTTTAAGTTCTTCCATGACATATTCACCTAATAAAGAAGAGCTTACCTCCTTCTCGTTTAGGTTATTTAACTTATTTTCAATCCTGTCGACCATATTCTCCATCTTTTCCAATGGAACCGGTCTTTTCTCACAAGCCTTAATAATACCATTTAATAGTTTATTCCTATCAAAACTTTCCCTATCTTCGTTCTTTTTTACGACCATAAGAGGGGTCTGTTCAATTCTTTCATAAGTCGTAAACCTGCATCCACATTCCATACACTCTCTTCTTCTTCTAATAGAACGATTTTCATCTGTTGGTCTTGAATCCGTTACCTTAGAAGACATCGAAGAGCAATTAGGACATTTCATCTTTCACCTCGTTATTTCTTTCTATTCTTCCTATTTAAGAAATTTAAAAAATCTGGCGGATTTAAAGTATCTAAGTCAGTTTCAAACCTAATAGCTTCCTGCCTATCCTCTTTCTTTTCTTCAGAAAAGTCTATTGCCTCTAGGGTAGAAACAGATTCTTTCTTCTCTTGGCCCTTATTATATACTACATTATCACTAGAAAAGCCAGTAGCAATAACAGTAATTTTTACAGCATTATCTAAAGACTTGTCTATACCAGCACCAAAAATAACATTGGCTTCCCCACCTGCTGCTTCCAAAATAATTTTTGCAGCATCATTAACTTCAGCCATTGTTATATCTTCCCCACCTGTAACATTAAGTATAACATCATTGGCACCCATCATACTAGTTTCTAATAATGGAGACTTAGTCGCTTGAATAGCAGCTTCAACAGCCCTGTTTTCACCACTAGACACACCAATTCCCATATGAGCAAGACCCTTGTTTTCCATTGTCGTCCTAACATCCGCAAAGTCTAAGTTAATTAAGTTAGGGAATGAAATAAGGTCAGATATACCTTGAATACCTTGACGCAAAACATCATCAGCCATATAAAAAGCCTCTAAAACTGTCGTCTTTTTATCTGATATTTCAGAAAGTTTATCATTTGGAATTATAATTAAGGTATCAACAGCCTGTCTTAAAGCTTCAATACCATCTTCAGCATTCTTTTTTCTCTTTAGACCTTCAAACATAAAAGGCTTAGTAACTACCCCTACTGTAAGTATGCCCATTTCCTTTACAATTGCAGCAACAACAGGTGCTGCACCAGTTCCAGTTCCGCCACCCATACCTGCAGTAATAAAAACCATTTCTGTATCATTTAAGTAATCAGCAATTATATTTCTACTTTCTTCTGCAGCCCTTCTTCCAATATCTGGATTAGCACCTGCACCGAGTCCCTTAGTAAGTTTTTCTCCAATTTGAATCTTATCTTCCGCCTTTGATGCATTTAGAGCCTGAGCGTCTGTATTCATAACTACAAATTTTACGCCTTGGACATTTTGGTCAATCATTCTATCAACAGCATTACTTCCACCGCCACCAACACCTATAACCTTAATATTTGCAAACTGATCTACCCCTATGTCAAAATCATACATTCTAATACCCCCTCTTAAACTTATAACATTATATCATTTATTCCATGTTTTTTGAATTATTATTTCTCAAATTTTGAACAATAATTCTTCTTATCTTTGCAAAGTTGTCAAACAGCCTGCCTCCAAAGGTTACAATTGCTGCATAATATAATGGAACACCCAGCTTTTCACCTAAAAAAGCTAAAAAAGCAGCCAACAGAGCATTGAGGAAAAATCCTGATAAAAAGACTACAGTATCAAATTTATCTTCCATAATAGCCCTCGTACCACCAAAAATTGAATCTAGGCATGCTAAAATACTCACTGAAATATAAAGTGAGTATTGAGGATTATATGTATAGGGAAAAATATACCCTATAATAATTCCAATTAGTATTCCAATAAGTATTACTAACATCAACTGTCCTCCTTAATAGGCTTTGCATACTTAAAATTTCTATCTCCGGAATATGCCTTTATTGTAATTTCGTCTACAACCGAAGCCTCTAGACCTACTATTTCCTTCAAGCTATCACCATAAGTGTTTGGAGCAGTTACAGAAGCATATAATTTATTAGGGTCTCCTATTGCCTTAATATAAAAAGGAGTAGCCATTGCAACATCATTAACCCATATAGTTGGCCCACCACACTGAATACCTGACTTCGATGTAAGCCTCTCATCATTTACACTAATAGCTTCTGCACCTGCAAGCCTTAAATCATTTATTATTATTTGAATATCTCCATCATGTACAACATCAAAATTCACATCATACCAGTCTGGTCTTATTATATCATTGTCATACATTTTTATTATTATACCAGGTCCCTTAACATCATAATAACCCAACTCTATCTTTCGCTCTTCTATCTCAGCTTTATAATTTTTAATTAAATTATCAGAGCCTTTTTTAGAAGCCTCAATTAATTGTTCTAATCTTGCTTTATTTAGATTTTCCATGTCTAAAAGTGCTTGATTTTCTTGCTTTATTGCACCAAGTTCATTTACAGCATTTTTAATAGTTTCAAAAGTAACATGGGTATATTTTTCTGGCTTACTTTTAATCTGCATAACTGTACTAAAAGAAACAAAGCCTGCCAATAAGAGTAAAGTAGTCTTCTTTATAATCTTATTCATATTTACTCCTTCTTTTCGTCAACAGGTTTGGAATGTTTAAATGTTCTCTGTTTATCAGCTTTTTGTACTACAACCTCATTCTCTTTTGTTATGTTAACATAAAAATTATAATGCCTTAATTCGTCCACAATACCATTCTTTATATTTAAAGCAGAATTCATATAATCTGAATTGCCAATTACTCTTACTGTAAGTGGAGTATTGGTAGGCTGGCCATTTATCATAACATGGCCCCCTGCCCTTTCAATCTCAGTAAAAGATGTAATTCTTTTATCATTTATTGAAATAGCTTCAGCACCTGCTGCATTCAAAGTAGAAATCATTTTTAATAACAAGTCTGTATTATTTGCAATTCCCAGGCCTTCACCTATTTCAATAATAGCCTTTGGTTCCGTAATATCGATTATTAACCCTTCTCCAGTAAGGGCAGTGTAACCGGCATAAGACCTATATAACAAAGCATCATTACGAAGAGAATTAACATAAGCGTCATTATTTGCAGCACTCTCTTCATATTCTCTTATCTTTTTTTCCAATTCATCATTTGAAGTCTTTAATTGTTGGTTCAAATCCTTTTCTTTTTTTAATTCAACAGCAATTTGTTGTACCCTTTGAGATGGCATTGTGCTATCACCAAGAGTTGAACTAACAGTCTTAAAAGTAAGCGACAAAATAATACCTAATAAAACTGTCACAGAACCCACAACTATATAACCTTTATTAATCTTAATCATTATTATCTACGCCCTTGTCCCTAATGGTCAAAATAGGATACTTTCCCTTTGTCATATCTATTATATCAAACTCAATTCCCCTTGCATTGACATCCTTTACAATTTCATCTAAGAGTTTAAACTTATACTCAGAATCATAATAATCTCCAAATAGTATTTCCTTACCATTATTATATTTTATGGTAATTTGTTCGCCAACTAAAATAATTTCTTTAAAATCTTTTGTATCTAATTTAAAGAAATTATCAAAAAAAATATCTAATTTTCTATCTTTTATGCTTTTCTTTAATGATTCACTATCTTCTGGTAAGAAATCTAAGAAACCTATCAGGTCAACAGTTCCAGCCCTCGCCCTATTCTTTTCCAAAATATTCAATTCCGAATCAAGTATAAACCTTTGACCTTCAACCTTCAATACAGCCCTTGGTTCCTTTTCAACTATATTTATTTTTATAGTTCTCGGTAATTTTTTCTCAACTTCAACCACACTTATATAAGGTTCTGTCTGAAGTTCTTTAATAATAACAGATTTTTTTACTTTAAAAAGGTTATCCCCTCTTTTTACATTAGATAAAGATATAATATTATCTTTGCTCAATAAAGAATTTCCCTCTACTTGAATATCCTTAATATAAAAAAAAGGAGAATGGTTTAAGAGAATAAAAACAATAACGATTTCTATCGCAATAATAATCGCCTTAAGAACCATTCGTCTTTTTAAAACGATTTTAAGTTTTGTCTTTCTATTCTCCATGTTATCCTCTCCGGACCAACCTTATTATCTCATAAATTTCTTCATTAGCTTTTATATTTGCAAGCTCATAAGCATTCTTACCCATCTTTTTAAGTAAATCATCATTTAAAAACAATGAATTAATTGTATCAGATAAAAGCTTTCCATTCAAGTCACTTTCAATTATTAATTTTGAAGCTCCACCTCTTTCATATGCCCTTGCATTATATTCTTGATGATTTTCAGCAGTGTAGGCTTTTGGAACTAAGATACTTGCAACACTAGCAGCAGAAATTTCCGTTAAAGTCATCATACCGGCACTAGCTACAACTAAATCTGCAGCAAGCATAATAGAGGGAACATCTTCAGTGTAGTCAATTACCCTATACTTTTCTTTATTATAATTACCTAAGGCTGAAACAAAAGAATCATAATGCCTCTTACCTGTGATATGTATCAGGAAAACATTATCTAATAAGTCTCCTTTGATTATTTCAATCAAGGCATTGTTTAAACTTTTCTGTCCCCCACTTCCTCCAAAAGATAAAACTAATTTTCCTTCTTGTTCATATTTTTCCTTATTTGAATCCTGAAAAAAATCTGGTCTTAAAGGATTTCCTGTCTTATAAACATCACCAGTTATTGTTAATCTTCCTATTGTTTCATCAAAAGTAACACACACAGCTGAAGCCTTCTTGGCTAAAAATTTATTTGCAAGTCCTGGGTATGCATTTGTTTCAAGTATAATAGTTGGAATCTTCTTCCTTTGTGCCATATATAAAACGGGAAAAGATACATATCCTCCCGTTCCTATAAGCATATTGGGTTTAAAATCATTAATAATTTTTTTTGCATCAGAAAAACCACCAAGCAATTTAAAAAGTGACCTAATAAGCTTGATGCTAATTTTTCTAGGAATATAACTTACCCTGACTGTTTCAAAGTCAAGACCTGACTGTCTAACTATTCCACCTTCAGGACCAGTTTCAGTTCCAATATATAAAACTTGAGCATCTTCTTCTCTACTTAAAATTTCCTTTGCAATTGAAATTGCCGGATATATATGTCCTCCTGTCCCTCCACCACTAACAATGTATTTCATTAGTCAACCTCTTCCCTATGTTTTGATATATTTAATAGTATACCCGACATGGCCATAAAAACAACAAGAGATGTTCCTCCATATGAAATAAATGGGAGAGTAATCCCCTTAGTAGGTAGTGCACTGAGAGCAACTAAAACATGGAGTAGGGATTGAGAAAATATTAAAAAAGTTATACCTGTAGCCAAATACTTTCCGAAAGGGTCTTTTACATTGTTTGCAATAGAAAAACCTCTAAAAACAAATATCAATAACAATGTAATATAAGCAAGAGAACCAATTAACCCCAACTCTTCTCCCAAGATAGAAAAAATAAAATCATTATAACATAAGCTCAAGTAAAAATATTTCTGAACACTTTTACCCAAGCCTAAACCAGTAACTCCTCCAGACCCCAGAGCATAAAGTGATTGTACTGCCTGCATTCCTGTTCCTAACCTATCTTCAAAGGGGTTTCTAAATACCATAAATCTTTTAAACCTATATGGTTCAAAATATATGGCTAAAAAAATAAAAGCAGCTCCACCTATTACTCCTAAAAAAGCATAAGGTAGTCTTAGACCTCCAATAAATGCAACTACACCAAGAGTTGCAACTATAACTGCAGATGTTCCCAAATCGCTTTGTAAGATAATAAGACCAACAACAATCATTATTATAGCAACCAATTGTGCAGTTCTTTTAAAGCTACCAATTTCATTTTTATTATTTGCCAAAAATCCCGACACAGCAACAATAGAAGCTAACTTTAGGGCATCTGATGGCATAAATTCAAAACCACCTAGTCTGACCCACCTATAAGCACCCATGTGTTCCTGCCCAAAGGGGCTAAAAATAAGTAAATTCAATATAACTCCTAAAACAAAAATTGGGATTCTCAACCTTCTCCAAACACGATAATCTATTATGGCACCAAACCACATAAAAACAAGACCAATAACCATGGCCTTCAATTGATTTTTAAAAAAAACATCGGTTTCTCCGTTTTTTAGAAGACTTTCTGGCCAACTGGCACTATAAACCATTATTAAGCCAAGAGCGATAAGTACAAATACCGTAAACAGCAAAATAAAGTCTATCTTCCTTTTTTTCTTCTGCTTACTTTTCTCCTTATTGTTTTTCTCTGCCATTATATCCTCTCCTTTAAGTGTCCAACAATGGCTTTAAAGTCTCTCCCCCGTTCTTCAAAATTATTATACATTCCCCAAGAAGCACAAGCTGGAGATAATAGAACATTAGTCCCTGACTCTGACGAATAAAAGGCAAGTTTAACAGCCTCTTCCATGTTGTCTACCAATTCAATATTTGTAAAGCTTGACCTTAATGCAGATGCACGCATTTTATCTCTTGTCGCCCCCATTAATATTAATAAATAGACTTTTTTATGATAATGTTCAGAAAGTTCATCGAAGTTTGCTTCCTTGTCGTATCCCCCACCTATTAATATTATTGGAGCTTCAACTGCTTCTATTGCCTTAATTGTAGACTCAGGATTTGTACCCTTAGAGTCATTATAGAACTTAACCCCACCTATATCTCTAACAAATTCAATCCTATGTTCAACGCCTTTGAAATTTGAAACCGCAACTTTTATTTTTTCTGGCTCAATACCTATAAAATATGTCAACGCAACAGCTGAAAGCACATTTTCCAGATTATGACTACCAAGTAATTTTATATCAGAAACATCCATAATTTCTATATTATGTCCATTATTAGAAACAAAGATTTTGCCATTTTGAACAAAAGCCCCATCAGAGTTTATTTTTTCTTTAGAAGTCTTTATCAACCTAGCACCATTATTTATTTCCATCTGAGAAAGATATTGGTCATCTATATTTATTACTGTAATATCCCCTTCTCCTTGATTATTTAAAATCTTCCTTTTTGCATTAGCATATGCTTCGAAACTCCCATGCCAATCTATATGGTCCGGTGTAATATTTGTAATTAAGGAAGCTTCTGGTTTAAAAGTTGAAGTATGTTCCAATTGAAAAGAACTTGTTTCTATAACAAAATAATCATCCTCTTTGGATTCGAAAATGTAATCTAGCATACCAACTCCTATATTGCCAACAAGTTGAGTCTTCTTACCGGCAGTTTTTAAAATTTCTGCAATTAATGATACAACTGTAGTTTTACCATTTGTCCCAGAAACTGCGATAATATGCTTGGTATTTGAAATTCTGTAAGCGAGTTCAAGATCAGAAACTACTTCAATGCCAAGTTCCTTTGCCTTGTCAAATATTGCTAGTGAAGGCTTAATGCCTGGACTTTTTAGGAGCAAATCAAACCCTTCCAAATCAATATCATTTTCTCCTAAATGATATTTTAAATTTTCATAAGCTTTAAGTCCTTCAATTGTTTTTTCTAACTCCTGCTCTGTTCTAGAGTCTAAAATCGTCAAATCCCAACCCAATCTAGAAAGTGCCTTAACAGCTGAAACCCCTGTAATACTTAATCCAAAAATTAAACATTTTTTCATTTCTTCACCCCTTATATCCAATAATGCCAAGAATTGATGTCATGATTTGAATTATTACAAAAAATAATACGACCTTCTTTTCATTATCCCATTTTTTTTGAAAATGATAATGAATAGGAGACATTAAAAAAATTCTTTTCTTATGTTTTTTATAATACCAAACCTGTAAAATTACTGATAAAGCTTCAAATAAGTATATAAAGCCTGCAATAGGAATAAATAAGGAGCTTTCAGTTAGTAAACAAAGACCTGCAATTGCACCACCTATTGCCATAGAACCTGTGTCCCCCATAAAGATTTTAGCTGGATACTTGTTATATAATAAAAATCCTAATAAGCCTCCAATTAAAGCTAAAGAAAAAATCACTACCTCTCCCAAGCCCTGTTTGTATCCAACATAAGCTGTAAACACAAAAAAGAAGACTGAAACACTTGATGCTAAACCGTCTAATCCATCAAGTAAATTAGCACTATTAACTGTTCCAACAATTACAACCATAATAAATGGAGTGAAAAATAAGCCTAAAGATATTTCTCCACCGATAAATGGCAACATTAGGCTATCACTTTTCTTGAATTGATAGAAGGCTAGTAAAAAAGCAAATGCAAATTGTAAAACTAATTTTTGTTTTTCATTTAAACCCAAATTTCTCTCTTTTTTACCCTTAATATAGTCATCTAAAAAACCTATTATAGAAAAAGAAATCATTGACATGGATAGAAGGAAGAGATTTAACAAGTCTACTTTGTCTTTGAAAAAAATATAATAAATACAACTCACAAGGAGGGTAGATATAATAAAAATAAACCCTCCCATTATTGGTGTTCCTTCTTTTTCTAGGTGGACAACTGCGCCAACATTTCTTTCAGTTTGTCCCATACCAAGCTTTTTTACAACCTTTATTACATAAGGGCCAATTAATGCAGCTATAATAAAAGACACTAATATAGAACTAGCCATATTTCCTCCGAACAACTTAGAAACTATTCTCCAAGCTCTATTTTAATTTCTACACTTCCATCTATTACACTACCTGCTGCAGGCATTTGAGAAACTACCTTATTTCCTGAGCCAATACTATAAGAATTTCCTATGGAATCTAAAATCTTTACTGCCTCACTTCTTTTTAAACCAACTAAGTCAGGCATGATTTTTTCTTCTTGACCGCCGAGTTTTAATATTACTGAAGAATTTTCGTCTATAGGACTTCCCTCTGGTAAAGATTGGGATAAAACAAAATCTGTTTTTGTTGGTTCATCAAACTCACTTTTAAAAGGAATTTCTAAATTATCTAACATTTTCCCAGCATCTAAAGTCTTCATCCCAACAAGATTAGGCATATTTTTAACTTGATTTTTTTCTTCATTGCCCACAATACCTAAATATGGAAGAGCCCTATCAAAAATATTATCTAGTAACGCCGCTGCAACAACCCCACCATTTTTATACCTTGTTTTTGGTTCATCAACCATTGCAAGAAAAATAATTTTAGGATCTTCTGCAGGAATTGTAGCAATCATTGTTGCAAGTATATGGTCTTCAGAGTATTTTCCATTTGCAAATTTAATACTTGTACCAGTTTTACCGCCAATACTATAGCCTACCCTTCGAATTTTTCTTCCGGTACCACTCTCAACCGTCTCCTTCATCATTGAATTTACTGCATCAGATGTTTCTTTAGATAAAACCTTCCTTCTAACAAAGGGTTCAGTCTTCTCAACTACTTCATTTTTTTCATTGATTAGGCTATCAACAATATATGGTCTCATCAAATCTCCGCCATTAACTATGCATGAAGCTCCGGTTATAAGCTGTATAGGAGTAATTGAGAGTCCATGTCCATAAGAAGTTGTAGCCAAGTTAATCGCTTTAAACCTATCATAGGATGGAATTAGTCCTTCACTTTCCCCATAAAGGTCTAAACCTGTACTCTCTCCAAAACCAAAGCTGTTTAAATACTTATAGTAAGTATCTATCCCAATATCAAGTCCCAACCTAATAAAGGTTATATTGCATGACTCCTTAAATCCATACCTTAAAGTAATAAGACCATGAGGGTCATCATAATTATAACACCTTAAAGGTGTATCTTTAAAATCAGTAAATATACCGTTGCATAAATACTTACTATTAGTAGTAGCAACTCCTTCTTCCAATCCAATAGCTGCAGTGAAAACTTTAAAGGTTGACCCTGGCTCATATACATTTGAGATATTATCATTTCTCCAAGTATCATACCAAGCCTTTAATAATTGATCTTGGTCCATCCCTTCCCTAGCCTCTCTTTCAGCTTCATTTCTAGGCTCTCTTGGATTATTCAAGTCATAATCAGGATATGCAGCCATAGCAAGAATTTTACCTGTTTTTGGCTCCATGGCAATTATGTGTGTCTTTAAAGCGGAAGTATCTTCATAACTTTTTTTCAATGCTTCTTCACATATCTGTTGAAGTTCCATATCAATTGTAGTCACAACCGAAAGACCATCAGAAGATTGATATTCTTTCTTATCTGTAAGAGGTAGAGGATTTCCCTTGTTATCCGTCATAGTAACCATCCTGCCCCTTGTACCGGTTAAAAAGTTATTATACCTATTCTCTATGCCTTCAATACCGTTATTGTCAATATCTGTAAAGCCAATTATGTAAGAAGCATTTGAAGCAAATGGATAGTATCTTTGCCTACCCTCTTCTACTCGAAGCCCTCTTACCTTTAAGTCTTTAAGCTTTTCTGCCTGGTCTTTTTCTATCCATTGGGTAATTTTAAAGTTTCCTTGTCGATTGATTAGTCTATCATAAAATATTGATTTTTCAAGCCCGGTTATTGTTGATATATCGTCTGCAAGTTTTTCCAAGTCTATTTCATCAGGTAGCTCATTGGAATAAATCCATGGAGTATAACTTACCTTACTTACAGCAAGTTTTTTCCCGTTCCTATCGTAAATATCCCCTCGTTCAGAAGAAATTCTAATGTTTTTTGTTGTTTGCTCTAACGCACCGGCCCTGTATTTTGGTCCATTTATTACTTGAACATCAACCAACTTATAAATAGTATATATAAAAGTTAGTCCAATTAATAGCTTTACAAAAAATATTCTTTTCCTATCAGAAAATTCATATTTTTTCATAACTATTGCCCCTTAGACATCAAAGTAAGAAACCTTAAAAAACTTTTTTTCTCGTTCCCCTTTATACTAGAATCACCAACAGAAACATAGACAACCTGGCCTTCTTCCGGGTAAATCATTCCTAGTTTAAACCTTGCCTCATCCTGAATCTCAGCTGAAGCCTTAATGGCTTCAATCTCTGTATATAGTTCTGACTTTTCTTGTATTAGTTCTTTCTTCCTATTTTCCAAAGCTATAATCTCATGTTGAACCTTATTAATGTTAGCAAGACCCCGTACAACTAATAATCCAGCAACAAAAAATACAACTGCGCAAAAAAAGATAAACAGTCTTAAAAGGGCAAGGTTAGCTCTTTCTTTCTTCCTCATCCTTTTTATCCTTTCATCTGATTTCCTTACCTTATATTCTTTTTCATCCTCATATCTGTCATAAAAATCATAATAATCCAGTTGTCTTGCTTCCATTGCTTCACCTCACAGTCTTTCTGCAATCCTTAACTTAGCCGACCTAGCCCTATGGTTTTCTTCCAGCTCCATATCACTTGCCACAATCGGCTTCCTTGTAATAATTTTCACTTCTCTCCTCTTATCACACATACATTTTGGGATTTCTGGAGGACAGACGCAGTCAAGGCTTAATTCCTTAAATTCTTCCTTTGCAATCCTATCCTCCAGCGAATGAAAACTGATTATTGCAATCCTGCCACCCTTATTTAATCTTTTAACCATTCTGTTTATACTTCTCTTAAGCTTGCCTAGTTCGTCATTTGTCTCTATCCTTAAAGCTTGAAAGACTTGCCTTGATGGGTGTCCTCCATCCCTTCTTGCTGCCGCTGGTATAGCCTTCTTTATTATTTCTGTCAATTCAAAAGTTGTTTCTATCTCTTTATTATTTCTTTCATATACAATAAATTCAGCAATCCTTTTAGCCCACTTCTCTTCTCCATATTCATAAAAAATTCTAGTAAGTTCATCTTCTGAATATTCATTGACAATTTTCTTAGCAGTTAAGTTTGAATTCCTATCCATCCTCATGTCCAGTGGAGCATCATAGTTATATGAAAAACCCCTTTCCCCTTGGTCAAACTGATAGGAAGAAACCCCAATATCTAAAAGTATGCCATCTACAAGTTCAATCCCTAAATCATCCAAAACCCTGTCGAAAAATTCATAGTCTTCATTTACAATTATTAATTTATCTCCATATTTAGATAATTTTTCCCTAGTATGTTCTATCGCCTCAATATCCTTGTCCAGGCCGATAAGTTTCCCATCCTCACCTAGTTTTTTAAGTATCTCTTGGGAATGGCCACCACCGCCAAGTGTACCGTCCAAGTATATTCCATTTTCTTTTATATTTAGTCCGTCTATAGTTTCCTTTAACAAGACAGATACATGAGAGAAATCAATCATAGACCAAGCCCTATTTCTGCCATTTTTTCTGCAAGTGCATCAGCATTCAAGTTGTCATCAGTTGAATATTCTAGCCATCTCTCCTTATCCCATATTTCAACCCTTGATAAAACACCTATAAGGACTATATCCTTTTTCAAGTCTGCATAGTCCCTTAAACTTTGTGGAATCAAAGTCCTTCCCTGTTTATCAATAGCACATTCAGAAGCTCCAGCCATAAAAAACCTGACAAAGGCTCTGGCATCTTTATTTGCTAGTGGTAGTTCCTTTAACTTGTCTTCAAAGTTAGCCCATTCATCAGCAGAATAAAGAAACAAAGAATTATCCAGCCCTTTGGTCATGATAAATTCATCGCCAAGGGATTCTCTAAACTTAGAAGGAACGATTACCCGTCCTTTAGTATCTAATGAATGTTGAAATTCACCCCTAAACATCTTCCGCCACTTCCCCTAACTTTTGAACCACTTTCTACCACTTTCTACCACTTTCATACATTTTACTATAAAAAACTGTATTTGTAAACAACTTTTTAAAATAATATTGAATATAAAACAGGTAAAAAAACAAAAAAGACTCATTTTATTGATTTATCTCAATAAAGCAAGCCTCGATTATTTTTTTAAATTTTTTATTCAGGAAATATTTGCTAGCTATCCTCCTCCCATGAAGTATTATTATTTATAATAAAACATAAACATCGCAACTGTTTTTATAATTATCTATTCTTGCCTTCCCTTATTTATTATAAATATTAGAAGAGCTAAAACACCTAAAAATCCTGCAATTAATATAGGAAGTAAGACCTTCCCCTTATCAGCACTTTCATAATCCTTTTCTTCTTCTGCTAAATCATTTTTAGGTTCTCCTTCTACCTCAAGTTTTTCTTCAATAATTTCTATCTCAAATTCCTCCGCAACATCTTCAATCTCAAAGTCCTCCTTTGAAGCATAAAGAGTCTTTACTTTTCCTCCATCTTTTTTTAAGAGGACATAACTCTTATCAACATCCCTGAAGGAATAAAAAGGATGATTTTTATTTAGACCTAAGTAGAAAACTTCAGCAATGGCATAGTCGCCATTAGTATCCATATCGCCAAACATAATATCACGCCTATAGGCAGAGTAATAATCATAGGCCCAGTAAGGTATCCTTATATAAGCATAGTCATCATTTATCCCTATGGAAGTCCCATTTGTAATGGTCGTATCAAGAGCCTCAGGTTGAAAGAAGTCTATATCCTCCCCCCTATCAAAGTTTTTAATTTCTAGGTCAAAAGAATCTATCAAGTATTTCCTAATAAGACCTGCATCAAACTTATGAAGCAATACACCGCCACCAGTGTCTTCCGGACCACCCCTATCATTCTCTGCCCCCAGGCCCGGTATTAAGAAGTGATAATTGACACCTGTATCCCTGCTCAAATTATAAAGCAAAAACGGAAATATTTTTTCATCTATCTTACCTGTATTATCCTCTGACAAAAAATGAGAAGTTAAAAAGAGGGAATATTTTAGTCGCTTTATTTCATCTTCATTAATTCCTCTTAAAAATTCATTGTCCTTTTCAGCTTCCTTTAAAAGTTTTTCCAACTCATCCTTTTCAAAATTTTCTAAAATATAATCCTTGCCTACTTCCTCTACCACATCGTTATTTACATATGAGTAGACCTGTGGGGTATAGTCACCCATTAAATTCATCTTTTTTTCAAATTCTTCAAAGTTTTCAGACTCATAGTATTCTACATCATACTTTTCGTTATAATAATCTCCCTTATCAACAGAATCTTTATATTGAAATTCATTTGTAGACACTTCTTCAAATGCTGATATTGTAGTCCCGAATAAACTACCTGCTCCCTCATTGTTGGATATTATATAGACCAATAAGCTTCCATCATCTGTTGAATTAAATCTAACCTCCTTATCACTTCTGAAATAGTTTATATAAGGAACTTCCCTTTCAAAGTCCATTAGGTCTAACAGTTCAACAAATTCCCCATCCTTATAACCGTAAATAGGCAAAGTAACCCTATTATAATCATTAACCCAAAAAATAATATACTTATCTTCTACAATATATAGTTTTTCTATCTCCTGCTTTGGTATTTTTTCATATTCAATAACATCCCTATATTCGACAGTGTAATATTCATCCAAAAGCTCTTCCAGCTTTTCCCCCAAGGCTATTTCCTTCTCTACACTCTCCTTAACACCATCATAGGGTTTAAAGTCCTCTTCCCAGCTAGAATAAGAAACAGTTGACAAATTCAAAATTAACAATACCAATAAAAATTTAAACATATTAAACACCTCTTTATTTTATTATAACTTGGGTATGTTACACTTGGTGATAATCATGGAAAAAATAACGATTGTATTTTTAGTTTGGAATCTTTTTGTATTCCTTGTTTTTGGACTAGACAAGTTTTTAAGCAAGCTTGGAAATCAGAGAATTTCAGAAAGATTTCTCGTCCTTATTTCCATAGCCTTCGGATCTCTAGGGGCTATTTTTGCCATGTCCTTATTTAGACATAAGACACTAAAGGCTAAGTTTAAAATAATAATCCCCCTTGCTTTTGTAGTACACGCATTACTTATTCTTTATTTGCTAAAATAGCTTAAATAACAAATATTATGCTAATCCCCAATTTTATTTATCATACTAGCTAAAAATCCCGCTCCAAAACCATTATCAATGTTGACAACACTTATCCCACTTGCACATGAGTTAAGCATAGCCATAAGGGCAGTCATTCCACCAAAAGAAGTCCCGTATCCTACACTTGTCGGAACTGCAATCAATGGTGCATCAGCCAAGCCTCCTACTACACTTGGGAGCGCCCCTTCCATGCCTGCAACAACAATTATAACCCTAGCAGATAATATTTCATCTATATGGGAAAATAACCTGTGTATACCTGCTACACCAACATCATATAATTTCACAACCTCATTCCCAAGGAATTGAGCAGTAACAATTGCTTCTTCAGCCACAGGTATATCACTGGTGCCTGCAGTTATTACTATAATCTTTCCCTTTCTGTCAACCTCTTTGAAATCTCCAACTACCCCTACCCTTCCTGCCTCAAAATACTTGACAGGCAATTCATTTTTCAAAAATTCATTTGACTCTTTTGATAACCTTGTAATTAAAATTCGCTCTTCGCCATTTTCAAGCATCCTTTTGCATATTTCTAAAATTTGTTTAGGAGTCTTCCCTTCACCATAAATAACCTCACCAGCACCCTTTCTTATTAATCTATGGTTATCTATTTTAGCAAAGTCTATGTCTGTAAAGGGTTCTTTTTTTAACTCTTGAAAGGCTTCCTCCACACTCACATTGCCATTTTTTACGCCCTCTAATATTTTTTTAATGTCCATCATCTTCCTCCTAAATCCAAAGAAACAGTTTCAAAATTTATAGAAAGAGTTTCATATATCTCTTTTCTTACTTTAAAAGCCTTTTCCATATCTTCACTTTTAAACTCAAGCCTTGCGTCCTTATCTCTAACCCTTACCCGAAAATCTTTAAAACCCATATCCATTAAAAACTTCTCGGCCTCTTCTACTTTTTTCAAATCTTCTAATCTTATCCTTTGACCAGTGAATATTCTTGTTGCAAGGCATGAATAAGAAGGCTTGTCTCCAGTAAAAAGCCCTGCTTCCCTTGACAATTTTCTTATATCCTCTTTCGTTAGACCTGCTTCCCTTAATGGAGATACGACTCCCAATTCCTGTATAGCCTTCATTCCAGGTCTGTCATCGTATGAGTCAGAGGCATTAGTCCCATCGACAATAAGATTATAACCATCTTTCCCTGCTTCCTCTATTATCTTATTAAAAATCGTCTTCTTGCAGTAATAGCACCTATCATCCAAATTTCTTGCAACTTCTTCTATTGATAAATTGTCAAGTTCAATTAGCTTTATTCGAACACCCAAGCTGCTGGCTAAAGCTTTTGCATCTTCCAATTCAAATTCCGGCTGAAAGGGTGTTTTAATAAAGTATGGCATAATATCAGCACCATACTTTTTCCCTGCATATAAAAGATAAGAAGAATCAACACCACCCGAAAAGGCTAAGGCTACTTTGTCATTTCTTATAAAAAAATCTTTCAGTTTCATTTGTTTCCCTCGCTAAAGTTAGTTTATATTTATTTATATCACAAGATAAAGCCTTTGAAACAAATTTTGCATTTATCATCTTACAAAATCAATATTAAATTAGTATATGAATCGTTTCTTTATATTCATTAAGTTTATTTTACTTTCTTTATTTCCCATGGTAGAATATGTTAGATTATAACTAATAAAAGGAGGAAATTATGAAAAGAATTTTATCATTACTCTTAGCGTTAATTATGGTGTTTACTTTTGCAGGATGCACAGGTAAAACAAGCGAAACAACAACAGAGGAAAAAACAGAAACAACTGAAACAATCGAAGTAGCTGAAGGATTTACCGGGAATTATGTTGTTAGCCCTTCTTATGTAAAAGATAACCTTAACAACGAAAATGTAATTTTTGTTGATGCAAGAGGGGAAGATGCAGCGAAAAAAGGCACAGTGCCAAATGCAATTGTTATGACTTGGCAACAAATTGCTGATGTTGAAGGGAAAAAACCTGGCGATGAAGGCTGGGGACATATGTTAGAAAAAGGTCTTCTAGCAGAAAGACTTGGGGCCCTTGGCCTTGATAAGAATAAGGAAATTGTACTCTTTGCAGAAGGCAAAAATGGGTGGGGAGACAATGGTAGGATACTTTGGGAATTAAAAGCAGCAGGCTATAAAAACCTTAAAATGGTTGACGGCGACTTTTCAAAAATCAAGGATACAGGTATTGAAATAACTACAGACATCACTCCTCATGAGCCGGTAGAAGTTGTCATTGACGAGATGGATTATAAAAATACCATCAACACAAAAGAACTTACTGAAAGTTTTGACAACTATCTTGTAATTGACTCTAGGGAAAAAGATGAATATGATGGAGCTACAAAATATGGTGAGGCTAAAGGTGGCCACTTACCTAAATCTATCAATATTCCTTACACATCTATGTTTGATGAAAACGGGATGTTAATATCAAATGAGAAAATGGAAGCCCTATTTAAAGATGCCGGTCTTAATAAGGATGATGAAATTGTAACATACTGTACTGGTGGCATAAGGTCTGCATATATGCAACTAATAATGGAAGAACTGGGCTATAATAATGTTAAAAATTACGAAGGCTCTTACTATAATTGGGCAGCAATAAATGAAGTAGAGTAAAGTAAAAAGCTATTAAAACCTTCCTATGTAATTTGGGAAGGTTTTTTGTTGCCTATTTATTTCACATGTGGTATTATAAGTTTTATTTATCATGGAGGTAATTATGGACCACGACTGTTCATTTACGCAAGACAACTATTGGTTTAGGTATCGAACGGGAGCTACTGTTATTAAAGATGATAAAACTCTATTGATGTACTCAGAAACTGCTGACCATTATTATTCTATAGGTGGTGGAGTTCATATCGGAGAAAAGGCAGAGGACTGCATTAAAAGAGAAGTCTTCGAGGAAACAGGTGTAGACTTTGAAATAGTAAGACCCTTGTTTCTAATAGAAAACTTTTTCAAAGGAAAGTATGGTTCAATTGACAATAAAACCTGCCACACTATAGAATTCTACTTCCTTTTGAAAGCACCAAAGACTATGAACTTTAAAAATAACAGTGTCAACATGGACGATGATGCAGAAAAATTAATTTGGCTTCCTATAGATAGGCTTGATGAATATGATATACGACCTAAAAATATAATTCCACTTATTAAAAATCCTCCGTCAACATTTTCCCACTATATCAATGACGAATTTTTATAAATGCTTGACATATTATAAAAATTTTGCTATAATTCACCTGTTAACCGCTCGGTAATGGTTTAAGGGAAGTTTCACCTTCTGCCGGCGAGTTCCTAATGAAGAGGAGGTGCGACAATGTACGCAGTGATTGAAACCGGAGGAGAGCAATACAGGGTTAAAAATGGTGATGAAGTATTCATCGAAAAACTT
>JAAYNG010000008.1 GCA_012520935.1 Tissierellia bacterium
CCTATAGTTTGCAAATCCTTATTCAAGAATATAATAATTATCATTGATATCATAGAAATAGAAATAATGAATTTCATTATATTTTTATCAGAAATAAAAAATAAAGATAAGTTGCTATACATAAAAATCGGAAAAAATAAGTAAATACTTTTATTTACTGAGTAAAGTAGAAAAATAAAAGCAATTAAAATTATATTTAAAAAAAAATTTCTATCTAAAATTAATAGCAAGGAAATAGAAATTGTAAAAACAAGATAAACATGAATATTCTCAAATATATTAGTAAGTTGAATAATATAAATTATAATAGAGATAATCACAATTTCTATAAGTTTCTTCATCTATTTTCTCCATTCATTACTTCATAAATTTTTTCAGTAAACTAATTGTGCTTTTTTTTAATGGTGGGTATTGAATAAATTTGGTAAAATTATATTTTCTTATAGAAATAGCTCTCTTTCTTGTAAAAGTTTCAAAACCATGCTTTCCACCACTATATCCCATGCCAGACATACCTACACCACCAAAGGGAAGTCTAGGATTTATAATATGTGTCATTACATCATTAACTGTAACTCCACCAGAATCAATATCATTAATAATTTTATTTGTGTAGTCCGTATCTTTTGAAAAAATATATAATGCTAGTGGCTTTGCATTATTTACCACATATGATATAGAATCACACAATACATCATATTCAATAATAGGCAATACCGGTGCAAAAAGTTCTTCCTCCATAGAAGCGGCATTATAATCATTTAATTTTAGCAAAGTTGGTGAAACAAATCTTTTTTCCTTATCTATTTTTCCACCATAAATAATAAATTCTTTATCTCTTTCCAAAATATTTTCAATTCTTTCAACATGTTTCTCATTAATAATTCGAGAATAGTCTGGATTATTAATTATATCTTGTCCGTACATTCTTTCGATAGCTAGTTCTAATTCTTTAATTAACTCCTCACTAATTAACTTGTCGACCAATAAATAATCAGGTGCAATGCAGGTCTCTCCTGCATTTGTAAGTTTCCCCCATATTATAGACTCAGCTGTATCTTTTAAATTGGCAGTTTTATCAACAAATACAGGACTTTTACCTCCAAGTTCCAGAGTTACAGGAATGAGGTTTTCTGAAGCTGCTTTCATTACTTCCTTACCTACAGAGCTTGAGCCTGTGAAAAAAATATAGTCAAAGGCTTGCTTTGTAAGTTCTTGACCCGAAACCCTTTCTCCACATATGCACTTTATATATGACGGGTCAAAAGCATCTTCTACAATTTTTTTAATAACTTGTGAAGTATTATTACTAAATTTTGATACTTTAAGAACAATAGTGTTTCCTCCAGAAATTGCAGAAATTGTTGGAATAAAGCTTAAATAAAAAGGGTAGTTGAATGGAGATATAATTAAAACTGTTCCGTAAGGCTCTCTTCTTATTATATCTTTTGATAAGAATGTCAGAATACTTGGCATAGTATGCTCATCTTTAGTCCATTTATTTATATTCTTTAAAGCAAAAGATATTTCCTTAAGAACCATTCCAACCTCAGTCATATAACTTTCAGCTGGAGACTTGCCTAAGTCCTTATAAAGAGCATCCAATATATGGGATTCATAATTTAAAATACTCTCTCTTAATTTAGTAAGCATTTTTATTCTAAAGTTTATTTCCCTTGTTTGTCCTGATCTATAAAAGTTCTTTTGAGAATCCATAATTTCTTTTATCTCTGTACTATTCAATTATATAACTCCTCTCTACCATTCAATTGGTGATAAACCCTTACTAATAAAAAAATTATTAGTTTTTGAAAAAGGTTTTGACCCAAAAAAACCTCTGCTTGCAGATAATGGGCTTGGATGAACAGATTCTAAAATTAAGTGGTTTGGATTATTTAAAAAAACTTTTTTGCTTCTTGCATCATTCCCCCATAATATAAATACAACTGGGTCTTTTTTTAAATTTAACAACTGAATAATCTTATCAGTTAGATTAGACCATCCCAAAGACTTATGTGAATTTGCCTCTCCTTCTCTAACAGTTAATGAAGCATTCAACAATAAAACACCCTCTTTTGCCCATGATGTCAGGTCTCCGGAATGTTTTTTTATTCCTAAATCATTTTCAAGCTCCTTATAAATGTTTTTAAGGGACGGGGGCAAAAGAATTCCTTCATTTACAGAAAATGCAAGACCATTGGCCTGCCCTCTTCCGTGATATGGGTCTTGTCCTAATATTAATACTTTAGTGTCTTTGTAAGAAGTTAAGTTTAAAGCTCTATATATTGAATACATATCTGGATAGACTGTTTTATTTCTATATTCTTTGATTAATATTTCTCTTAAGTTTTTGTAATATGGTTTTTTGAATTCTTCTTCCAAGAGTTCCCACCAATCGGTATCAATAAATCTCATATCTCAATAATCTCATTAACTTTCTTAGGTTTTAAAATTTTTGTATTCATTTTCGGCATTTCTTCTTCTAGTTTATTTACCAATTTTTCCATAGAATTAAAATCATCCCAATAGTGTATTGGTATTAAAAACTTTGGCTGAATTTCATTAATAAAAATTTTGATGCCTTCCAAAGCCATATCTTCTAACCTTGAGTCAACTAAGAAAAAAGCAAGATCTACCATATTTCCTTTTATTTCAGAAATTATTTTATTAAATTTTTTGGTCATTTCTTCTCTTTCTGCTTCTGTATCTTCTTCCCAAATCCACAAGTTTAGGTCTCCGGAATGGAATACATTTTTTCCATCCACTTCAACAAGAAAAGATAAGCCCTCATCTGTTGAATCAAAAGCACTTATCTTTAAATCGTTTACTCTTATTGACTCATTTGGGCCCATTACATGAGCTTTTTTATGTTTCTTCTTTTTTTCAACATCTTTTGATATTATATAATCAACATTTGGTGAATTCTCAGTCATTTTATAAATTTCAGGATTAAAGTGGTCTTGATGAAAATGCGTAATAAAAACACTAGTATCCTTTTCTTTAATGGGTAATTTCCCTCTATAGTAATCAAATATTAAATAATTATCTTCTGTTTCTACAGTCACTCCACTATGGGAAATAAATTCAACTTTCATATATGCCTCCTATAATTTTTTTTAAATACAAACTTAACTCCATCTTTATTTTCTATCTCAATGGTAAAACCCTCATTTTCACAAACGCTTTTAACAACTGCTAACCCTAATCCAAACCTCCCATCTGGTCCCTTTTTAAATCTTTCAAATATTTTGGAAATATCGCCTTCTATCTCAGGCCCATCATTAAAAAAAGACAGTATAACTTCATTTTCACTAATTAAACATTCAATCTCAATTAAACTCTTTGCATATCTAAACTGATTATCTAAAAGATTTTCAATTAAGGATAAAATAGACTCTTTATTTGCTTCAAATTCTACTTCCTCTAAATTTAATTTAACCTCTATGTCGCTTCTTTCAGCTTTAAATCTTGTTATATTTTCTTCTATTAATTTATCTAATCTTAAATTCTCTTTAAATAAATTATGACCCTTTAAAAATTCTAACCTATTATACATCAAAAGGTTAGAAACCTTATCTTTTAATAATCGTGATTCATCAAGTATTGTATCTATAGACCCTTTTAAATCTCCCTTAGGGTATATTTCATCCTTCAATGCTTCTGTATAAGACTCAATGACCATTATTGGGGTCTTCATTTCATGAGAAACATTTTGTATAAAATTTTTTTCAGCCTCGTCTTTTCTAATTAATTCAAGTCTTAATTCTTCAATGGCATTTGATAATCTTCCGATCTCATCTTTTCTATCAAGTTTCAATACCTCTTGTTTAATATCTTTTGAGATTAATTGAACATTTTTTTCTAATATTTCTATTGGTTTAGAAATCCTTTTTGCTAATATTAAAGCAGGAATCCAAGCAAAAACAACTGAAAATATTGAAATAATAATTATTTTTGAAAAAAGAGTTTTTGAGAGAGACTCAGTATAATTTTCTGTAAGGTAAGAAATAATTAATGAATCTATTTCATAAATTTTAGTTTTAGAAATGACATAAAACATATTATTATTATCTGTTTTTAAATTATAGCTCTTGCTTTCCTCTTTTTGATTTCTCCCCTCTTCTATCATTTTCTTTAAAACATCTGGATCTGGATATTTAATTAAGTATGTTTTATCTCCTCGAACAATAATATGATTAACTTTTCTTAAATTATCATCGTCAAAATCAAGCATCAGATCAGGCTGGATAAAATCTTTATAATATTGTCCTTCAAAACGACTTATAAAAAGTTTTTGAGACAGCTTAATTGTTTCAAAAGCTTCATTTGTAAAAAATGTTTTTAACTCTATAGGTAGCCAAATAGAAATCCCTGCCAAAAGAAATAAAATAAAAACTATAAATGTAAATAAAATTTGAATTGCAATAGGTCTATTCTTCATCATTTAATCTATACCCATACCCATAAATAGTTTCTATCTTTAAGCTTGAAATTTTATTTCTAAGTCTTCTTACTAAGTCATCTACAACCCTATCAGAACCAAAATAATCATTGCCCCAAACAGCATTTAATATTTGGTCTCTAGAAAGAGCAATATCCTTATTTTTATACAGATAGAGTAGTAAATCGAACTCTTTCGTAGTAAGATTAATTCTTGCACCATTTTCTTCAATAATTCTTTTCTCTTCATTAATTAATAACCCATTATTTGCATGATTATTAATTTTATTATTAAATAGCTTCTTAACTCTTAAAACAAGTTCCCTAGGCAAAAAAGGCTTACTAATATAATCATCCGCACCTATTTCAAGTCCCACTACCCTGTCTATGTCTGCATCCCTTGCAGAAATAAAAATAACAGGTGTATCCTTTATTTCCTTTATTTTTCTTAATAGACTATATCCATCCAAGCCCGGTAACATTATATCTAAAATCCATAAATCAGGATTCTCTCCAATTGCAGTTAATGCATCATCACCTCTTAAAAAAGACACAACTTCATAGGATTCCTTTTCCAAGTATGTTTTCAAGAGTATATTTAAATTCTCATCATCTTCTACCAAAAATATTTTAATATTACCACTTCCTTTTATTATATTATACCATTATTTATTAAATTTCACATCTCATTCACACAATTCTTACATTTTTAAAAAATATAATTTACTTATAAAATAAGAAAGGAGATTTTTATATGAACTACTATCAAGATCCATATGAAGATAATTCTGTTAGTTATACAGAAAGTTATTACACAGACAATTTTCCTAAAAAAGAAGTTGAGGAAGAAAAAAATAATAAACCACAAAAAGGCAAAGGTATTTTGGCAAAAACTTTAATTTTATTAATAGTTGCTTTACTTGGTGGCTTTACTGGAAGTTATTGGACATTTAGAATTTTTAAAGAAGAAGTTTACGATATTTCCAAAGCCAATAAAGAAACAATTGTAATTGAAGGAAGTACTGATAATATTGCAAAAGCTGTTGCTAAAAAGGCCCAACCTTCTGTGGTGGCGGTAACATCAGTAGAAGTAAAAAATAATTGGCTTTTTGGGCAATCAGTATCCAATGGTATGGGTTCTGGAGTAATTGTCTCTAAAGATGGTTTTATCCTTACAAACTCCCATGTTATATCCTTTGGAAACGGAAGAAATATAAGAGTTTTTCTTGATGGACAAGATATTATATTTTCAGGGGAAGCAGACCCTAATGATGAAAAGGTTTCAGGATATATTGCAGAATTAGTATGGAATGACCCTGACAATGATGTGGCCTTATTAAAAATTAATCCACCATATCCTCTAACTCCGGCAGAAATTGGAAATTCTTCAGAATTGGAAGTTGGAGATACTGTTATTGCTATAGGAAATCCTATTGATGTAAACTTCAAAAGCACTGTAACCCAAGGGATAGTATCCGGACTAGGAAGAAATGTTTCTGTTCAAACACAAATAGAAAGTGGAAATCCTTTTTCTGGGTTTAATATTCCAACAGTTAAAACTAATGAAATGAATAATTTAATTCAAACAGATGCTGCAATTAATTCAGGAAATAGCGGTGGTCCATTATTAAATGCTAAAGGACAAGTTATAGGTATTAATACAATTAAAGCAGGTTCAGCCGGAGTAGAAGGTCTTGGATTTGCAATACCTATAGATAGCGTTAAGTCTTTGATTCCAAAACTTGAAACTGGTGATTTAAGAAATGTATTATTTGGTATAGGTGGATTTTCTGTCAAACAATATGAAGAAAATAACAATATTAAATTCAATATTGATGAAGGCTTAATAGTTATGGAAGTTTTAGATGACTCACCTGCAGACAAGGCTGGAATTAAGCAACATGATGTAATAGTTTCTTTAGATGGTAAAAAAATTAATTCAATTGAAGAATTACGAAAAGTAATTTCTGCCTTTAAATTAAATGAAACCAAAGATTTAGTGGTTATTAGAGGGGGAGAAAAAATCAACCTGCAAATTACTTTTGATAAATGGAATGAATAATACTTGATTAAATAGGTATATATAATCAAAAGGAGTGATAATATGATAACTAGAGAAACTGCCCTTGAATTACTAAAAAAATATAACAAGGAAGAATTTCATTTAAGGCATGCTTTTACTGTAGAAGGAGTTATGAAATACTTTGCTAAAGAATTAGGCTACGAGGATAATGTTGATTATTGGGCAATGGTTGGCTTATTACATGATGTTGATTTTGGCACATATCCAGATGAACACTTAAAAAATACACCTTTAATTTTGAAAGAAGCTGGTGTAGGTGATGATATGATTAATTCGATTCTTTCACATGGTTATGGTATTTGCTCAGATGTTGAACCTGTTCATCAAATGGAAAAAATCTTATATGCAACAGATGAACTTACTGGTTTGATTTGGTCGGCATCCCTTATGAGACCATCTAAAAGTGTACAAGATATGGAGCTAAAAAGTATTAAGAAGAAATTTAAGGATAAAAAATTTGCTGCCGGATGTGATAGAGATGTAATTGCAAATGGTGCTGAAAAATTAGATTGGACATTAGATGAACTCTTAGAGAAGACCTTAGAAGCTATGAAGGCAAGTGAAGAAGAAGTAAATAATCAATTGTAAAAAATTTAGCGAGGACTTTATTTCTTTGTCCTCGCTCTTTCATATCAAATAATTCCTCTTATTTCCTTTAATTCTTTAATCCCTTCTTCCTCCATAAAATTATTAATACCATCAATAATTTCTAAAGTAATTTTCGGATCAATAAAGTTAGCCGTTCCAACTTGTATTAGAGTTGCACCTGCCATAATAAATTCTATTGCATCATAAGCAGTTACAATACCACCTATACCCATAATGGGTATACTTACAGTTTTTGCTACATCATAAACCATTCTTAATGCTATTGGTTTAATAGCAGGACCTGAATATCCAGCCTTTATATTATTAAATATGGCTACTCTTCTCTTTATATCTATAGCCAAAGCACTAAAGGTATTAACTAGAGATAAGGCATCTGCTCCTGCCCTTTCTGCAGCTAAAGCAGCTCTTGTGATATCTTCTGCATTGGGAGAAAGCTTGACTATAAGTTTTTTCTTTGATACTTTTCTAACTTCAGATACTATTTCAAAAATATCTTCTTCCTTTATCCCAAAAGCCATACCACCCTCTTTAACATTTGGGCAAGAGATATTAAGCTCAATAAATTTAATATTTGTTTTATTTAATAACTCAATACCTTTAAGGTACTCATCAATTGTATTTCCACCTAAATTAACCAGAATTTCAGTGTTATAGGTTAACATGTTTGGCAATTCATTTTCTATAAAGGACTTAACACCAGGATTTTGAAGTCCTATACTATTCATCATACCACTAGATGTCTCAAACACTCTTGTTCCTTCATTTCCATCTTTAGGATTTAATGTAAGACCCTTTGTTGAGATTCCACCTAATTTTGAAAGGTCAATAAAGTCTTCATATTCCCTACCAAAACCAAAGGTACCAGAAGCTACTATAACTGGATTTTTAAATATTGTCCCTAAAAATTTAACTGAACTATCCATAGAAAACCTCCTCACCCCAAAATACTGGTCCCTCTTTACATACTCGTCGCATTCCCTTAGAGGTTTTTATACTACAACCTAAACAAGCACCAAAACCACAAGCCATTCTTCTTTCCATAGAAATTTGAACTGGAACAATCCCCTTAGTTTTTTTATAAACTGTCTCCATCATTGGAACCGGACCACAAGTAAATACCATGTCATAACCTTCCGGTTTAAAAATATCTGTAATCAATCCCTTTTCACCAACACTTCCATCCTCCGTTGCAATAAAAACATTTTTAACAAGAGGATTTAAATAATCAATTAGATATGAACCAGTTCGAAAACCTGCATATAAATCTGTATCAGATAATTTTCCTAACTCTTCAACTAGAGATAACATTGGTGCAATACCAATTCCACCTGAAACAATCGCCATTTTACCTTTTCTAGGTATTTCAAAACCACTGCCTAGAGGACCAAAAACTTTAATCTTTTCACCCACATTTAACCTTGAAATTAAATTAGTTCCCTTACCCTTAACTTCATATAGAAATGCAGTACAACCATTCCTTGTGGAAGTAATAGATAAAGGGCGTGGTAATAAGGGGTCCAACGTATCACCTGTTCTTAGCATAAAAAATTGCCCTGATTTTGCTTCAGTTTTTATGTCTAAACTCATTAAGAAAATATTTGGGAATATTTCTTTATTCTTTAGTATAACACCATCTTTATATGTTTCCTTCATATCCTAAATCCTTTCTCATCATCAAAGTTTTTTCTCTAGCAAGTTCATCAAACTCTAATTTTGTTTCCTCTTTTAGGTGGGCAGCAATAATACCCCTTGAAGAATTTACGATAGCTCCATTTCCTTCTTTTAGATAGGATTTTATATCTTCAGCTTTTCCACCTTGAGCACCATAACCTGGCACAAGTAAAAAAGAATTTTCATATCTTTCTCTTATCTCTTTCGCATCTTTAGCATCAGTACCACCAGCTACAAAACCTATTCTTGAATAGCCTGACTTACCAATAAATTTATTTGAAATTTCTAATACCCTATCACCAATATGATAATATATAGGTTTTCCTTGAGATTCTAAATATTCAAAGTTTCTTGCTCCAGGATTTGAAGTTTTCAGCAGTACAAATAATCCCTTATTATTTTTTTCAATATAGTCAATAAAAGGCTCAATACTGTCAAGCCCCATATAAGGATTAATTGTAATAAAATCAGCCTCAAAATCCCCTTCAAAATGAGCTTTAGCATACATTTTCCCTGTTGTGCTGATATCTCCTCTCTTAATGTCTGCTATACATATTAACCCTTCATCTCTTAAGTATTCAAGTGTTTTTTTATAAGCCATTAGCCCTTCAATTCCATAGGCTTCATAATAGGCTATTTGTACCTTATAACAAGCCACTATATCCTTTGTTGAATCAATAATTCCTTTGTTAAAGTTAAAGAGAGCATTATCTGGATTTCTTCCATCAGATAATATTTTTTCAGGAATATAGTCCATAGAAGTATCAAGACCGACACAAACAACACCATTTTCTTTTACCTTATTAAATAGTATATCTATCATTATCTCACCCCCAAATATATTATAGCATAATTGTTTATTAACTAAGCAAAAATATAGTGGAACAATTATTAATTAAGTTCCACTATACAATTTAGATATTAACTTTTAAAAAGCATCGTAGTGAATATGATCTTCTGGAATATCTTTTTCAGCTAGAGATTCCTTAATAGATTCAATCATAACAGGACTTCCACACAAATATGCAGTTAAGTTCTCGCCCTTTTCAACATATTTTTCTATAGAATTATTAACACGCCCTGTGTCTCCTTGCCAATTCATTTCTTCTGTTACCCTAGATAAGGTAGGCATAAATTTAAAGTCATGTAATTCTTCTTCAAACATTTTCATTTCTTCGAGTGCAAATAAGTCATCCGGAGTTCTTGCTCCAAATAACATTCTAACCTTTCTCTCAACCTTATTATCCCTTAGATGATAAAGTATTGAAAGCAAAGGAGCCATTCCTGTACCTGCACCAACTAATAATACTTCTCCTTCACCATCTTGATAATAGAAATCACCATAAGGTCCATTGAGTTTTACTATATCTCCGACTTTTAAGTATTTATGCACATAGGTTGTACCAATACCACCAGCAAATCCTATAAATAATTCAATATGGTTATGGTCTAAAGCTGATGAAGCAATGGAATATGCCCTATAAACTTCTTCGTCATTTCCTTCATAAGCTGGTGCCATAATTTGAACATACTGACCCGGTTTAAACTTTATAGTTTCTCCTTCCGGCAATTTAAATCTTACTCTTTTTATTTTATCAGTAACATCAACTATGCTTTCTACTGTTACATCATATTCTCTAACATTAAATAATTCTTCTGGAATTTCAATTGTCATATCTTGCTTTAATTTTACTTGACATGAAAGTCTTGTATTTTCAGCTTGTTCTTCTTTTGATAAAAAAGGTAATTCTGTTGCTAGTATAGGTCCAGCACCTGATAAGACCTTTACTTTACAGTATCCACAAGTTGCCTTACCTCCACAAGCTGATGGTATAAATATTTTTTGTTGTCTTAAAGTTGTAAGAAGACTATCTCCACCCTCTACAATCAATGGTTCCTCTCCATTAATTACAAGATTAACTTCTCCATAATCTGCAATATATTTATCAGCAAATGTTAATATTAGTGCTAATATAGCTGAAATAACAGAGACGACAACAACTGTTAATAATATTGTTTGCATATTCGCCTCCTATGATATAGATACTATTCCTGAAAAACCTATAAATGCCATAGCCATTATTCCTGTTGTAATTAAAGTAATAGCTGGTCCTCCTAATCCTAAAGGAAGATTATCTTCGTTTATCCTACTTCTTATTCCAGCCATGGAAACAATAGCTAAGGCCCAACCAATACCAGAACCTAGACCAAAAAATGCAGTTTGAACTAAATTGTAGTTTCTTGTTACCATAAATAATGAAACACCCATAATTGCACAATTTACTGTTATAAGTGGCAAGAAAATACCTAAAGAGTAATAAAGATTTTCCAAATATTTTTCTAAAACCATTTCTAAAAATTGAACAAATGCAGCAATCACAAGAATAAATATTATAAACCTTAAGTATTCTAATCCAAAATATACAAGAATATAATGATATACTATATAATTTAATACTGTTGTAATAGCCAATACGAATGTAACAGCAATTCCCAGACCAGCAGCTGTCTCTATTTCTTTAGATACAGAAGTAAAGGAACACATTCCTAAAAAATTAGAAAAAATCATGTTTGATGTAAAAATTGATGCAAAAAATATGACTAATGGATGTACTTGAATCATTTTTTGCTACCTCCTTCTTCTTTTGTTAATTTTCGGTTTGTAGCTATCCAAATAAAAATCCCTAGAATGAAAAATGCACTTGGAGGCATTATCATTAAGGTCCATTGAGTAACTGTTTCTGGTAATACTTGAATTCCAAATAATGTTCCAAAACCCATAAGTTCTCTAATAGATGCTATAACAAGTAATACTAATGTATATCCAATCCCTGCTGCTGCACCGTCAATAAAAGAATCCACTGGGCCATTATTTACAGCAAAAGCTTCAGCCCTACCCATAATTATACAATTTGTAATAATTAGTCCTACATATGGTCCTAAAGCTTTAGACATATCTTGCATATAAGCTTTTAAGAAGATATCTACAAATATTACATATACAGAAATAATAAGCACCTGAACCATCATCCTTACATGATCTGGAGTATATTTTCTGATTATGGAAATAGTGAAAGACGATAAAGCTGTAACAAATATCAATGAAACACCCATGATTAATGAGTTCATCATCAAGTTTGTAACAGCAAGTGCAGAGCAAATGCCTATTATTTGAAACAAGATTGGATTATCATCTATTATCCCATCTCTAATAATTTTTTTCCTATTAGCCATTACTATTTCCCCCCTTGTCCAAACTCTTCAAAATACTTATTTAACCCATTATTTACCATATTTTGAACAAAGTCAGAAGTTTGTGTAGCACCGGAAACAGCATCTATATTTCCGCCATTTGCTGGTCTATTAATAACATTCATCTGACTACTAGGGTCAATCTCCACACCTCTATATTGCTCTTTGTAAGGAGATTCTCCTATTCTGCCCCCTAGACCTGGAGTTTCATTTTGCTCAATAAATTCTATACCTGTAATTTGCGATAAGTCACTTGTTAATCCTATATAACCCTTTATTGAACCCCAAAGTCCTGGACCTGAAAACGGAATAGCTATTGCTTTCACATCATCATTTTCAACTAAACTATAAATTTTTTCTTGATTAGAATTTTCAGTAACTTTTATCTGGTCGTTGAAAGTTTTAATTACTGTTTCGTCACTTGTAGACTCATCATACATATTAAATATATATAAGATCTTTCTTTGAAGGTCTAAATTTTGATTTTCTTCAACCATAGCTATAGTAGACTCATTTAAAATAGCAAGTATTAATGTAAATACAGCAGCAAGAATTGTCATAAAAACAATAGGATATATTATTGAATCTTTTTTCATACTCCTGCCACCTCCTGCTTTGCTTTCTTCCTTTTCTTACTTTCATTGACTGCATAGTCAACAATTGGTATGAAAGTGTTAGCAATTAGTATAGCAAACATCATACCTCCTGAGAAAAGTGCAAAACCTCTAATTATTATAGTAATCGATCCTACTAAAATACCAAATATCCATCTACCTAGTGGAGTTTTTCCTGTAGTTATTGGGTCTGTAGCCATAAAAACAGATCCAAATAAAAATCCGCCTTGAAGAATACCTTCTAAAGGATTTGCTAAAGACTCTACACCCATTAAATTAAATAAAACCGTTAAACCCGTGAAACCTATTAAACATCCTAACATTACTTGCCAAGATGCAACTTTTTTATAAATTAAATAGATTGCAGCAATTATTATCAAAATTTTAAAAGTTTCTCCCATTACACCTGGTACAACACCAAATAATAAATCATTGATTTTTGTAATAAGTCCTTCGTTTCGAAATGCTAGCATAGGAGTAGCTGTAGATGTTACATCTACTTGAGGAAATACCCATTTTGCAAATCCACCCGGAAAATCTGAAAAAGTAGGAACTTGATTCCAATGAACTGTCATAGGTTCTGGAAAGTTAATATAAACAAAAGCCCTACCAACCAAAGCTGGATTAAAAACATTTCTTCCAAAACCTCCATATACCATCTTGCCAAAAAATACTGCAAATATTATTCCACTAATACTCATCCAAATTGGAATAGACACTGGTAAAGTCATAGAATATAAAATTGCAGTCACTATTACTGCCTCAGATACTTTTCCTCCTTTTAATATTTTTTTCTGAAATAAATATTCAGTAATGAAAGCAAACATAATATTAATAATTGTCAATATAAGTGCTCTTAATCCATTGAAATACACAGAAAAAATTATTATAGGCATAAGAGCAATTAAAACAGTACGCATCATTTTTTGCTTCATAAAGTTCTCTTCAATAAAACTCATACACTAAACCTCCTTTTGTAATGTTTTCTCTTGTTCATATCACGATTATATCATATTTGTCATATATAGTATATAAATTTTAACAATAATATTATTTAATAACATAATTTATATTGACTAAAAAAAATAAAAAAGCAAAATTTCCATTTAAAGAAACTTTGCTCTTTATCAATCAGTATTGTTTTTTATTTATATTAATCTTCATGAATCTCATGTAATTCATCATGATTTTTGAATTCATAATTTTCAAGTTCTGGTATTTTTATTCCAGATTTTTCAGAATAATCAATTAATGCTTTTTTTATTGCTTCCTCAGCCAAAACTGAACAATGCATCTTTACAGGAGGTAGTCCATCAAGAGCTTCTGCAACAGCTTTATTTGTCAATTGCAATGCTTCATGTATAGACTTTCCTTTTACCATCTCTGTTGCCATGCTTGATGATGCGATTGCAGAACAACATCCAAAAGTTTTGAACTTTATATCTTCAATTATATCATCTTCTATCTTCAAATATATCTGCATTATATCTCCACATTGTGGGTTTCCTACTTCACCAACGCCATCTGGGTTTTCTATTTCACCTACATTCCTAGGGTTTTTAAAATGATCCATTACTTTTTCCGTATACATATAAACACTCCTCCTTTTATTTTTTATATAGTGGAGACATCTCTCTTAGTTTTTCAATTATTTCTTGAAGTTTGTCTACTACAAAAGGTAAATCTTCTTCTTTATTATAATAACCTAAACTTAGTCTTACTGACCCATGAGCAACCTCATGAGGTAGTCCAATTGCTAATAATACATGTGATGGCTCTAGACTTGCAGAATTACATGCAGAACCTGATGCTGCTTCAATGCCTTCCATGTCTAAAAGCATTAAAATTGACTCACCTTCAACAAACTCAAAAGAAATATTTACATTCCCCGGAAGTCTATTTATCCTATCACCATTTAATCTTGAATAAGGAATTTTTTCTAAAATATTATCTATTAAATAGTCCCTCATTTTTGTCAACTTCTCTTGGTGTTCATCAAAATTTTCATATTGTAGTTCTAAGGCCTTTCCCATTCCTACAATACCTGGTACATTTTCTGTTCCTGCTCTTTTTTTTCTTTCTTGTCCTCCACCATGGATAAGACTTTCTATTTTAACACCTCGTTTAATATATAATGCCCCCACTCCTTTTGGACCATTAAATTTATGGGCTGACATTGTAAGAAGGTCAATATCTTCTTTTTTTACATCTATTCTAACATTACCCATAGCTTGTACAGCATCAGTGTGAAAGTAAATGCCCTTTTC
>JAAYNG010000077.1 GCA_012520935.1 Tissierellia bacterium
AATGAATGTTAATTGAGCTTATTGGAGAGGAAAAGATAATTTCTATTGCCGGCATGGCGAAAAATTCCGGGAAAACTGTTACTCTGAACAGGCTTTTGGAAGAAGCCTTTGATTCTGGTAAGAAGATTGGTTTAACTTCCATCGGCAGGGACGGGGAATCGGTAGACTTGGTAACTGAGACTGAAAAGCCTAGAATATTCCTTGAGAGAGGCTCGGTTTTTGCAAGCTCGGAAGGTTTTCTGAGCCTATCTGATGCTTCTATTGAAATATTAAAAAATACAGAATTTAGGACCCCCATGGGGAATGTAATTATTGCAAAGGTTAGGGAGGCCGGCTATGTTCAAATTGCCGGTCCCCAACTCTTGAGTGAGCAGAGGCTCTTGTCAGAGGATATGCTTAGGATGGGGGCTGACCTTGTTGTTATAGATGGGGCAATAGACAGGGTCTCCCAAGCTGCCCCTACTATTTCAGAGGGGACCATACTTGCTACAGGTGCCTGTCTTTCCAGGGACATAAAAAAGGTTGTGGAAAGGACCGGTCAGACTGTGGAGGCACTTTCTTTGAAAAGTGCCAAGGCTCCGGGCATTAGGGGGCTTGGTGAGGAAGAAAGGGAGTTTATTGTAGTTGAAGATGTGGCAGGTAAGGCAGAGGTCTTGCCTTTTGCTAGTGCTTTAAATTCTGCTCCTGAGATGATTAGGGCAATTGATGAAAAGACAAGCTACTTGTATATTCCAGGTAGCCTTACAAGGTATACATTGGAAAAGCTGGTATCTTCAAAGTTTATTAGGGATATAACTATTGTTGTAAAGGATGGGACAAAGCTTTTTATTGAGCCTATGTTTTGGAAGAAATATCTTAGGATGGGCTTGAACTTTAGGGTTTTGGATGAGATTAAGCTACTGGCAGTTACGGTTAATCCTTATTCGCCAAATGGCTACTTCTTTGATTCGATTGAGTTTTTAGACAAGATGAGGAAACGGGTTCCAAATATACCTGTAATGGATGTTATGCTCTAGGAGGGCTTATGGAGTTTTTTCATGATTTGGAAAGGGAGGCCATCGACCTCCAATATGTCTTGAATTTTTTGAAACCGGTGACCCCCTATGGGAACCTATACAAGTCTAGGATGGGGATAGAGAAGTCAACTGACCTTCTTAGGGAGGAGTTCTCCAAGCAAGAGGCTTATTTTAAGGTCTTTGAAGATATTGAAGAGGTCCGGTTTTCGAAACTTGTCCATAAGATATCTGAAGTTAAGGACTTGAGAAATTCCTTTAAAAGGGCTATGGATGGCTTTGTTTTAACAGATGTTGAGCTTTTTGAAGTTAAAAACTATCTTTCAGTTGTTAGACAGCTTGAAAGATTTTATAAGGACCTGGGCCTGCCTTTTTATGAGGAAGTTGGTCCAAGGGCTATGCCGGAATTGGAAGAAGAACTGGACCCGGAAGGGTCAGGTGTTATGACCTTTTATATTTATGATTCTTATTCAGAAAACTTGGCGGAAATAAGGAAGAAAAGAAATTCACTGGAAGCTGAAAGACGGAAAATTGTTGCAGGTATTAAGGACAAGATTCTTGAGGAGTTTGAATTGAGGGTGTCTCCTGATGGGGCTTTGCATGTGGCAAAGGATGACCCTAGGTTGGATGAAATTAAGGCTTCTGACCTGCTTAATTATTCCAAGGAAAATTTTAGGACTGTTGAGTTTAAGTTACAAAAGTCTGAAGGCCAGAACTTAATTGAGTTGGAAATTGATGCCTTGAAGAAAAGGGAAGAGGCAGAGGAAGAAAGGATTAGGGAAGACCTATCTAAAAAAATTGGCAAGTGCTACATAGACCTTTATAAAAATGCCTTTAAGATTGGCCAGTTAGATTTATACATAGCTAAGTTTTTTTACAGGAAGGCTATTGATGGGGTTAAGCCTAGTATAAGTGATGAACATATAATAGAAATTGAAGAGGGATTCTATCCTCTACTAAGGGATTCTTTGAGGAAGGAAGGCAAGGACTTTACGCCTATTACTGTTTCTGTTGGCCAGGGTACAACGGTTATTACCGGTGCAAACATGGGTGGTAAGTCTGTTTCTTTAAAGCTGATTGGCCTAGTACAGACCTTGGCCCAAATAGGCTTATATGTCCCATGTAAGAGTGCAAAAGTTGGTGTTTCAAACTTTTTCAGGGCTTCTGTGGGAGACTTGCAGTCTACAGAGACCGGACTTTCTACCTTTGGGGCAGAGATCAATAGGATTGCAGAGGCTATTGATATAGCTGATGAGGGAGGCTTACTCCTCATAGACGAGCTGGCCCGGGGGACCAACCCAGAGGAGGGGAGGGCAATCACAGGGGCTGTTTGTGAATACTTGAACTCTAAGAACACTATTACGGTTATGACTACCCACTATGATGAAATTTCTGACAGGGCAAGCAGGCACTATCAGGTAACCGGTCTTTCCAAGGCTAATTTTGAAAGATTGGAAGGGATAAGGACCATTGAAGATAAGTTGGAATTCATAAATGAAAATATGGATTATAGATTGTTTAGGGCAGACAAGGGCAGGGCCATACCGAAGGATGCTTTGAATATTGCTAGTATTATGGGACTTAAGAAAGAGATTATAGATATGGCTACAGAAGATTATCACAAAGAGGTGATGGAATGAAAATTAATATTGATCAAAAGTTGGTGGATGAATCAAGGGATGCTGCCAGGAAGATTGCTCAAAGTGTTCAAGGTTTCATCGACGAACAAACTACGACAGCTACAGAGAGGACAATACTAAGGCTTTTCAAAATTGATGGTGTTGATGAATTTGATACACCATACCCTAATATTGTTGTAGACAACATTTTACAGGGTGGTGGACTTGGTGAAGGGGCTGCCTTTTGGATAGGGAATGCAATGCTTGAAACGGGCAAGACTCCACAGGAGATTGCAGTTGCTGTTTCCAAGGGGGAGATTGACTTAACTAAGCTTCCACTAAGAAAGGACAAGGAGATTAGGGATGCAATCCAACCTATAGCTGAGGCTACTACGGAATTTATTTGGAACAACAGGAAGAAGAGGGATGACTACCTAAGCAGGATTGGTGAAGGGGACAGGCCTTACCTCTACCTAATCGTTGCGACCGGCAATATCTATGAGGATATCGTCCAAGCCAAAGCTGCTGCTGCTCAAGGGGCAGATATTATTGCAGTTATAAGGACTACAGGTCAATCACTGCTTGACTATGTTCCTTACGGGGCAACCACTGAGGGTTTTGGTGGTACTTATGCAACCCAGGAAAACTTTAGACTTATGAGGGAGGCCCTTGACGAGGCTTCTGAAAAGAATGGCAAGTATGTAAGGTTATGTAACTACTGTTCTGGTTTATGTATGCCTGAAATCGCTGCCATGGGTGCATTGACAAGGCTTGATGTAATGCTTAATGATGCCTTATATGGAATTTTATTTAGGGATATCAACATGCAAAGAACTATTGTAGACCAATATTTTTCCAGGCTTATAAATGGTTTTGCAGGTGTTATTATCAATACAGGTGAGGACAATTATTTGACGACAGCAGATGCTTTTGAGGAGGCACATACTGTTTTAGCCTCTCAAATGATGAATGAACAGTTTGCTCTTATGGCAGGTCTTCCGGAGGAACAAATGGGTCTTGGACATGCCTTTGAAATGGACCCTAAGATGAAGAACGGTTTCTTATATGAGCTGGCACAGGCTCAAATGGCTAGGCAAATCTTCCCGAAGGCTCCATTGAAGTACATGCCTCCAACTAAGTTTATGACCGGGGACATCTTCATGGGACAGGTACAGGATGCTATGTTTAACCTTGTTTCTATCATGACCGGCCAAGGTCTTCAACTTCTTGGAATGATGACTGAAGCTATCCATACTCCACACATTTCTGACAGGATGATAGCTGTAGAAAATGCCCAATATATCTTTAACAATTGTAAGGATTTGGGCAATGACTTGGAAATTAAACCTGGTGGAATTATGGAACAAAGGGCAGGGGATGTTTTACAAAAGGCTAGAGACCTTTTGGTTCAAATAGAAAAAGAAGGCCTATTCTCTACAATAGAACAAGGTAAGTTTGGTGGGGTTAAGAGGTCAAGAGAGGGCGGCAAGGGCTTAGGTGGCGTTGTTGCCAAGGGAGAACACTATTTCAATCCATTTATAGAATTAATGCTAAGGAGGTGAGGAAATGGGTGAAGTTAAAAAGGTAGATTTGACAGCTATAATGCCTTACGGTGATACCATGAATGATGGTAAGGTGCAAATGAGTTTCTCTTTGCCGGTTCCTCAAGGTCCAGAGGCAAACGAGGCTGCCAAGCAGTTGATGTCAAAGATGGGGCTTAAAGATCCGGCTGTGGTCTATTCTAAGGACTTAGGTATTGGTTATACCTTCTTTGTGGCATATGGGTCTGCTACCCAAACTGTAGACTATACAAAGATAGTTGTGCCAAAGGTTGACACAGATGTTATGGATATGCATGGCTGCGAAGAATACATTGCTGAACATATAAAGAGGCCTGTTGTAATCGTTGGTGCATGTACGGGAACTGATGCCCATACAGTTGGTATCGATGCCATTATGAACATGAAGGGTTATGCTGGACACTTTGGATTGGAAAGGTATGAGGGGGTTGAGGCTTACAACCTAGGTTCTCAAGTGCCGAATGAAGAGTTGCTAGCCAAGGCTATTGAGCTAAAGGCTGATGCCATTCTTTCTTCTCAAGTTGTAACTCAAAAAGATGTCCACATTCCTAACCTATCACAATTGGTGGAGTTATGCGAGGCAGAAGGGGTTAGGGATAAGATTATCCTTTGCTGTGGCGGACCAAGGATTAGCCATGAGCTGGCTAAGGAGTTGGGCTATGATGCAGGTTTCGGACCGGGAACCTATGCAGACGATGTGGCAAGTTTTGTAATTCAAGAGATGGTAAAAAGAAAATTGGTATAAAAAATTTGGGCGACCGCAGGGTCGCCCGTTTTAGTCTTATCTAATTCATTCCTTGCACATCGTCATTGACGAAGTGTACTTCATTGCTAGAAGTAGTAGGGGCGGTGATCCACAGCCCGTTCATTCAAAAGGCTATAATTGCCTCCTATCTAAAATACCCATTTATAGGTGATGACTTATTTACTGTCATGAATAATTCTTTCTTCTTGACATACTTATCAAGCAGTTGATACTTTTGCTTGTTCAAAACTATAAATAAAAAAAACCTCTTTTCGTTACTTATCCCTTGCCCATCTATTACTGTTACCGGTATATCCATATCCCTAATGTCTTTTACAACTCCCAAGTCTTCTTCTAAGACAACAATCTGTGCAGTGAACTTGTCGTCTGAAAATTTTTCTTCAATGAGCATTGCTACAATAATACCCAGACCATATGCCAGCCCGTATACTATTAGAGTAATAGGGCTGTTAAGTTTTGCCATTACCTTACTCAAGACCACTGCATATAGGACAGTTTCTATACCTCCGATTATACCTGCCCTTAATTTTTTATTGGAAACCATAGACAAGGTTACGGTGGTCATCAAGATGACATCAATCATACGCAAAGAGAATATTAGAAATAAGTCTTTTAACAATTCCAAATAAATCACCTCATTCATTATTGTACCTTAGAGGGAAAATAAAATCAAGACTAATCTTTATTTATTCGCCTTGTAGTGTTATAATCTTTGAGAGGTGTAACATGAAAGATATTTTAGGTTCTGCTATAATGATTTCAATCCTAAGTTTGTTTTCTAAACTCTTAGGCTTTATTAGAGAGATCCTCACTGCCAATGTCTTTGGGACAAGTGCAGCCATGGACTCTTATATAACTGCAAGGACAGCTACAATTATAATCATGGGGACAGTCGGGGCTGCCTTAAACTCTTCCATGATGCCGGTGCTTTCAAGTGTTGAAGAAAGGCATGGGAAAAAGGGCAAGTTCTTATTCTTCAATAAGATGGTCAATATTGTATCTGTATTTTCGATATTCATTATATTGATTTCGATTGTTGGAGCTCCTGCACTGGTTAAAATTATTGGGTCCCAGCTGGACCAAGAGAGGTTTGAAATAGCTGTGAGGCTTACCAGACTGGGTATGCCTTTGGTTTTCTTTCTGGGGCTTAACTACCTATATACAGCCTTACTACAAAATTCGCAAGTTTTTATGCCACCTGCTGCATCGGGCATTCCTTACAATATTACATTTTTTATTTACCTAATTTTTTTTGCAGGTGGGGCAAACATAAATCACCTGATGATTGTAACAGTTATTGCTACATTTTTCCAGTTCTTTATACTAGTACCTTCATCCCACAAACTAGGTTACAGGTATAAAACAACACTGAGGTTTAGGGATAAGTATACTTATCAGGTGGCAGGTATGATAGTTCCTGTGCTTGTCGGGTCATCTGTTCAACAGTTGAATACCGTAATAGATAGGACTTTGGCTTCGGGTTTAGAGGTTGGGTCCATGTCTGCCCTTAGCTATGCTTCAAGGGTTTCGGATGTTGTTGTGTCTGTATTCGTAGCTGCCATTACAACAGTTGTCTTTCCACTCCTCACAGAGGCCTTTGTAAGGCAGGAAAAGGGCAGGTTAATTGAAATTTTGAAAAAGGGAATGAATATAATTTTTATGGTTACAATTCCTGCCACTGCAGGGATAATACTATTGTCTGAGCCGCTTATTAAACTTTTCTTTGAAAGGGGGGCCTTTGATGCTAGGTCTACTCAAATGACCTATGGTGCTCTTTCTGCCTACTCAATAGGGATTGTAGGAATTTCTGTAAGACTTTTACTAAACAAGGTTTATTACTCTTTACAGGATACTATGACACCTATGATAAATGGAATGTTTGCAGTCTTAATTAATATTGTATTGAGCCTTACACTTGTAAGCTTTATGGGGATTAACGGTTTGGCAATAGCTACAAGTATAGCTGCTATAGTTTCTTCTTTTAGGTTGCTTGCACTATTAAGAAGAAGGCTAAAGATGTTTTCAATGGCCTCAATAGCAAGGGCTATAATTCAATTTGTTATGGCAACTATAGTTATGTCCTTGCTTGTTTACTTAATGTATTATGTTGCCTTGGCAAACATGGAGGGTAGGCTAAAAGACCTCATGCTATTGGTATCTGTCCTTGTTGCAATTGTAGTTTACTTCCTGATACTTTTCCTTATGAAGTGCCCGGAATTTATGGAAATTATTAGCAATATAAAGGGGAAGTTTAAGAAAGAGTTATAATTCACCTTAGGAGGGTATAAATATATTATTATATGACTTGATATGAGTGTCAAAAGTATAACAAATAGGACAAATAGCTTAACGAAGCAAGCGTAGGGGCGGTGATCCACCGCCCGAACATTATAAAAACTGTAATTATAGCCTTTTAGATGAACGGGCGATTAGTAATCGCCCCTACGAAAACATCGATTTTTATTTTTGACACTCACATCAAAGTATAAAGCCTATAATATACTTAGGGGGGTTAATGGAAAGTTTAGCAGTAAAAGATGTAAGAGAAAACAAACTAAAACTTAAAACTTGGGAAGATTTTAAAAAAGAACATATGTCAGAAGATGAAATTAAGATAATGGATGCTAATGTTAAAGGAATGGAAGATTTAATTAAGTTAAGAGATGAGGGCAAGATAACAGTTGAAGATATTGAAACTATTGAAGAACATATTGGAGAAATACACTATATACTAAATAATGTCGGTACGACTTTAAAAATAGCTTCTATTGATGATTATAATTAAAAATTCAAACTTCGCACATCGTCATTGTAAGCGTTGCGAAGCAATCCAGTGCCGAAGGACTAAACAAAGCTAATTAATATCCTCTGGACCGCCACGGTTCACTCGCGATGACAGTTGAATTTTCAAGCTTTATATTGATTTTACAACTGCGGAGTTTGAGTAATAAATTTAAAACTGCGAATAGACTTGTATGGGCGGTTATTAACCGCCTGTTATTATGAATGCTTATAATCAAAAAGATTTATGCAACCATTAATAATTGTCATAATCTTGTAAACTGACTAATATTGATTTGTAGTTGTTTATAGGGTAGAATAAAAATAAAAAACGGAGGGGATTATATGAAGTTAAGAAAAATTTTAGTAGGCTTACTGGTTGTTCTTATTATTTTTAGTTCAACCAGCGTAATGGCAGCTCCTTTTAAGGATGTACCGGACTCACACTGGGCTGCAAGTTTTATTGAAGATATGAAACAATTAGGATATTTAAAGGGCTATCCTGACGGGTCTTTCAAACCATCTGTAAATATTAAATTTATAGAACTTATGAAGGTCCTATCAGAATTTAACAAAAAGCATACCGGGAACACCCAATCTGCAAATGATATTAGGACAGAAGTATATTTTAAGTATGATGCTGCAACTTTAGATAATGTTCTAAAAGCTACTCCGACTTGGGCTCAAGAATATGTATTATATGCCTTAAATAAGGGGATAGTTACGATAAATGAACTTTCCGGCTTGCATGCAAGCAAGGCTCTTTCAAAATCAACAAATAGGGAAGACACTATGGCTTACTTTGCGAAGGCTATGGGTTTAGAAAAGACTGCTAATGAAAAGTTAGTTGCTTCTCTTCCTTACACGGATGCTTCAAACATTGCACCAAATAAGATTAAATTATTATCAGTTCTACTGGATAATGGAGTTTTATCTCCAGAGGGTAAGGGTAAAGGCTTATTTAAACCAAAGGACATGATAACAAGGGCAGAAATGGCAAAGATGCTATCTATAGCTGAGAATGTTATGGGGTCAGCCGGACCTGTAGATACAAATCCGGCAGAAGACCAAGTAGTACCGGGAAATGCTAGGGGTAAGATAGTTGCAGTTCCTACCAGCCTAAATACCGGACAAAATATTTTAACTATTCAACCGGCAACAGGAAACAGCATTAGCTATAATGTAACTGCAAAGACAAAGGTTAAGGTTGAAGGAAAGGATACAAGTTTCTCAAGCCTAGTGGTTGGTCAAGAGGCTGATGTAGTCTATAACATAGTAAACAATGAAGTCTTGTCAATTACTGCTATGAATGCTGAAGAGTCTTTCGAAGGGGCAGTAACTAATATCTCTACAGACTTTACTGTAATTGGTGTACAAGTCGGTGCCACTAAGAAGGAATATAAATTCGGTGCAAATTCACTTATCTCAATTAATGGAAAGGCTGATGTTGCTAAGAATATTTCAGTAAATGATAATGTGAAGGGTACTGCAGTAGATGGAGTAATTGTAAAGCTTGATGTTGAAAAACTTCAAAGATATGAAGGGACAGTTAAAGAGGTTAACCCATGGCAAAATAGGGTTCATATCACTTATACAGTAGGAACAACTCCTAAGGATGAGTGGTTCACTATTGACTCATCTATAAAAATAATTGTAGATGGAAAAGATGGTAGTATTACTGACCTTATAAATGGTGGAAATGTTAGCCTGGCTGTGAGGGGAGACAAGCTTGCAAGGATAGAAGTTGCAAGGTATAGGGAAGTAAAAGGATATATTACAGAAGAGGTTAAGCTTGTAAGTGATCCTAATAAGGACACATTTTATAGCAATCCTGTATGGGAGATTAAAGTTTCTACAGGTTCTTCGACTGTTACCTTAAAGGCTGACAGGAGGACAATTTTCACCGGTGAAGGTTCTTATTTCTCTGACATTGTGGTAAGGAGGAGACCGGAAGACTTACAAGTAGGAGATTCTATTGAGGCCAAGGTGAACTATGATTATGCTACAGAAATAAAGGCAACCAGCCAAACTACAATAGTTAGTGGAATGGTAAAGAGGATTGCAACAGTATGGCAAAGTCAATCAGAGATTACTATAGTTCCAACCGGCAAGCCAAACGAAGAAGCAACCTATAAGCTGGCTAGCAAGTATACATTTAAAAAACCAGGGTCTGATCCTATTTTTAATAGCCTAGAAGGTTTGACAAATGGTGTATATGTTGATCTTGAGATTAAAAACAATTTGATAGTTAGTATAACTGCAAAGCAAAATATTGTTACAGGCAGTGTAACAGGAGAACTGTATAGTGTAGGTTCCAACGGAAATCCTGTTGTCTACTACCTTGAGATTAGGGAGCAAGGCACTGGAAAGATTGTAAGGGTAATGGTGCCAAGC
>JAAYNG010000009.1 GCA_012520935.1 Tissierellia bacterium
CCTAAGGCAGGCCTAACAAGGGCAGAAGCAGCAACAGTCTTTGTAAGAATTGCAGACACTGTAAAAATTGGAGATATCAAGTAATAGATTTTTATTTATTATGTTTTTAGTAAGTAGGGGAGGATATCATCTTCCCGAACATTCAAAAGGATATAATCATAAATCAAAGCTAATAAGAAACCCACTGGATCGCCACGCTACCGCTCGCGATGACGGAGATGGGTTGCCATAAAAACCACAATCAAAAAGACGCTCTCATGAGCGTCTTTTCTAGTTTACTTCAGGAGCTCTCCTGAGCAACTTTTTCAACTTGCTCCAAAGGAAGCTCTCTTGAGCTACTTTGAAATTGTAATACTTATTTTTTACTGCTTAAATTTTAAAAATTATTTTACTCTTCGTCTTCCTTCTTAACTAGATAGAAACCAGCTGCTAACATTGTAATTCCGATTCCCAGTAAGCCACCTACGGATCCTGTTTTAGGTAGCCTTGGTGCACCGAATGGAATTTCTTCGTCTAAGATTTCTATCTCACCATCATCAGTGATTTCAGACTTCTTAATTTCTGTCTTATCTTTCGGTATCTCTTCCTCAGTAAGCACCTTTTACAAGGTTCTTATAGTTAATAGTATTTGTAACTTGTTTCTTTCCTTCTACTTTCTCTGCTGTAACGGTTTCAAGTCCATTAAAACTCCTCCTTTTTTGCTTAGGAGCCTCCTTCCTCTTAGCTTAATCTATTTGACTTTCTTCATCTGTTGATGCAAGTTAAACATATCATCCTCTGCAGTAGTTTGTTAAGAGTTATAAGGGTTTTTGAAGCTTCAAAGAATTTACATATATATATACTATGGGTGTATCAGACATAATAGTATAGTTTCTAAATTACAACTAAAACTCCTACATGGGCAGGTACTTTATTAAACAGCGTGTAATAGAATTGTACATAACAACAATTATTAGAAAAGGGTAATAAAGATAGAAAAGCTGGTTTTGAAAACGAGTTAATTGATTAACTTATTTAATTTAATAAAATAATTTATAAAATTTTTATAAAACAGTGGTAAAGTTACTATAAAATTTGTTATAATACGTATACAGTGAAAAAAATTAAAGGAGGTTTATTATGAAACAAGGAAACAAGTACGGTATTCACAGGGTGTTGGAACCAAAGGGGGTGCTCCCTCAACCGGCTTTAAGGATCGACAACAACATGGACGAAATTTATGATAATGAAATCTTAATTGATGTTCAAACTTTAAATGTCGACTCTGCAAGTTTTACTCAAATTTTAGACCAGGCTAAGGGAGACGAGGAAGAAATCAAAAAGATTATGCTGGACAATGTTGCTAAGCAAGGTAAGCATAAGAATCCTGTTACCGGTTCCGGCGGAATGCTGATTGGAACTGTTGAGAAGATTGGGCCTGCCCTTGAAGGTAAGACCGACCTTAAGGTTGGTGACAAGATTGCAACTTTAGTTTCCCTATCTCTTACTCCATTGAGGATTGACTCTTTTGGTGAGATAAGAAAGGATATCGACCAGGTTGATATTAAGGGCAAGGCTATCTTATTCGAGTCCGGAATTTATGCAAAGATTCCTAATGACCTGCCGGAAAACTTAGCCCTTTCTGTTCTGGATGTTGCCGGGGCTCCTGCTCAAGTTGCCAAGCTGGTTAAACCTGGTGACAATGTTGTCATCCTTGGGGGTACAGGTAAGTCCGGTATGCTATGCTGCTACGAAGCTAAGAGAAGGGCCGGCATAACCGGTAAGGTTATTTGCTTCGGGTCCAGGGAAGAGACTGTCAACAGGGCAAAGAAGGCTAATCTTGCAACTGACTATGCTGTTGTAAATGTAACTGATGCGGTGGAAGTTATGAATAAGGTTTCTGAACTTACTAATGGCGAAATGGCAGATATCGTAATCAACTGTGTTAATATTGAAAATACTGAAATGCCTAGTATCTTGTCCTGTAAAGACGGAGGTACTATCTACTTCTTCTCAATGGCTACCAGCTTTACAAAGGCTGCTCTTGGTGCAGAGGGCGTTGGCATGGATGTAAATATGATTATTGGTAATGGGTATACAAAGGGCCATGCTGAAATTTCTCTACAATTAATGAGAGAATCCAAAGAGTTAAGGGAAATATTTACTGAATTATACGCTTAAATAATGAATGGCGGTTAGGGCAGGGTCTTGTTGTGGACCCAGGTTGTAGCGTAATTTGATTATAGCCTTTTTATTGTTCGGGCGGTAGGTAACCGCCCCTAGGCTTTATCGCAATGATGAGGGACGGTTGATTTTAGCCTTAAAGATGAACGGGCGGTTGGTGATTGCTCTTACGGAATGATGGGGCGTACAATATCGCTCAAAAGTTGTATACAAGATTACTTATGTAAAATGAAGGAGGAAATTATGTCTAATTATAAGGACTTTGAAGTTTGGAAAGATGTCAAACAAGAAGAGTGGGATGATTGGCACTGGCAAGTAAGAAACAGGATTCAAACTGTTGAAGATTTGGGTAAGATTATTGACCTTACCGAACAAGAAAAAAAAGATATTGGGGCTGTTTTGGATAAGTTTAGGATGGGGATTACTCCTTACTATGCTTCTCTGATGGACCCTAAGGACCCCAAATGTCCAATAAGGATGCAAGCTGTTCCAACTATTGCTGAAACCCATGTGGCAGAGGGCGACATGGAAGACCCGCTTTCAGAAGATGAAGACTCTCCGGTGGAAGGTTTAACTCACAGGTATCCTGACAGGGTACTATTCCTAGTAACTGACATGTGTTCTATGTATTGCAGACACTGTACTAGAAGAAGGTTTGCCGGTGGTAAAGATTCCGGAGTTCCTAAGGACAAGATAGATAAGTGCATTGAATATATAAAAAGGACACCACAAGTTAGAGATGTATTGCTTTCAGGCGGGGATGCTCTAATGATTTCTGACGAATTGTTGGAATACATTATCTCTGAACTTAGAAAGATTCCTCATGTTGAAATTATCAGGATTGGATCTAGGACTCCTGTTGTTTGCCCTCAAAGAATTACTCCTGAATTAGTAAACATGCTGAAGAAATACCATCCAATCTGGCTAAATACTCACTTTAACCATCCAAAGGAAATTACTCCTGAATCTGCTAAGGCTTGTGCTTTATTGGCAGATGCCGGCATTCCTCTAGGAAACCAATCAGTTCTTCTAAGGGGAATTAATGATTGTCCGTATACAATGCTTAAGTTAGTTCAAGATTTGGCAAGGATAAGAGTAAGACCTTACTACATCTACCAATGCGACCTTTCTTTAGGTATTGAACACTTTAGGACAAAGGTTTCCAAGGGTATTGAAATAATCGAGGCTATAAGGGGCCATACTTCAGGATACTGTGTGCCTACATTTGTAGTTGACGCTCCTGGCGGTGGCGGAAAGACTCCGGTTATGCCACAGTACATCATCAGCCAATCTCCTACTAAGATTGCTTTAAGAAACTACGAGGGTGTTATCACAACTTATGTTGAGCCTCAATTTATTGAAGAAGAATGCGATTGTGCTATTTGTAAAGATATGAAGAAGGCTCATCCTGCAAATGGTGTTGCTAAATTACTGGAAGGCTCTCATGTGGAAAATTTACAACCTGCTAACTTGGAAAG
>JAAYNG010000078.1 GCA_012520935.1 Tissierellia bacterium
AAACTATAAAACACCTGTTGAGGTTTTAGTTGAAAATATTTATGGCAAATTGTCTAACTTATATTGACAAATGAAAAGATGATAAAGGAAAAGCGATTAAGGGTGCAGGCGAAATTGATTATGTATCAACTTGGTATTATAAGGCGGGAGAGTATATTTAAGGAACTAAGATTAAAGTTGCATTTGTTTCAACAAATTCTATAACTCAAGGGGGACAGGTTTTAGTGTTAGGTGGGACAATGCTAAATAGATATAATGTTAATGTTATTTTTGCTTATAGGTCTTTTAAATGGGAGAGTGAGGCAGGTGATAAAGCCGCAGTTCATTGTGTAATAATAGGATTTTCTTGTGAAAAAATAGAAAAGACCGGTCAGGGCATTTTAGATGCTAGGGAACTTTACCCTGACTCTTCCCTTGCAGACCTATATGATGACTTGACAATGCCTCCGGAGCTTCGCAAGGCACACCAAGAAAATGATAAGGCTGTAATGGAAGCCTATGGTTTTGACTGGAGGACTATGACCGAGTCGGAGTGTGTGGCTGAACTAATGAAGATGTATCAAGAGTTAACTAAGGAAGGAAAGTAGGGATAAATTAACAGTTTATTAAGTTATTTGTCATAAATACTTATATTAATGTGTTTCTTAATAAATTATTGTTAGATTCTTTTTTATTGTGGTATACTTGCAGGGAGGAGGGACATTATATGAAGAAGTTTATTTTGTTTTTTACATTAATTTTAATTCTCTCTGCTTGTGGGAATTATGAGGATGATACTTTAGCCTTATCGGGATATGAGGAGCTTTCAGACAGCGAAGAGTCTGCTGAAAATGATGAACTTGTTAATAAGGAAGAGGAAGAAGTTATTGAAGAAAATGTAACTGAAGTTGCTGAGGAAAAACTTGTTGAGGAAACTCCTATTGAAAACGAAATAAAGGAAGATAAATCAGAGGAAAGCACAAAGTCTGAAGAGCCTGCAAATCCAAAGGACAATGAGATTGTAAGGGGTAATGTTTCAAGTAATTATGCTGAATACCCTAACAAGTCTTTGAGCTGGTGGTATAAGGTTCCAAAGCCAACCCACCAAGAAGTGCCTGCTGATATAGACAATGGAGTCAAGGCTATACTTGAAAAGTACGACGGGATTTGGCAGTACCCGAAGGATGAAAAGGTCGTTTATATTACCATGGACGAGGGCTATGAGTTTGAAGAAAATTCAAATAAGATTTTAGATATTGCCAGGGATAAAAATTTTAAAATCACCTTCTTTATTACGGGGGACTTTATCCGTCAAAGGCCTGACCTTGTTAAGAGAATGTATAACGAAGGACACCTTGTTGGTAACCATACTAATAAACACTTGAATGGCCCAAGGGCTTTGGAGGAGTCTGACGAGAGATTAATCAATGATATTACATCTATTGAGTCTATGTATAGGGACTTGACAGGGACAGACTTGCAACCTTTTTTTAGACCTCCTGAGGGGGTTTATAGCGAGAGGTCTTTAAAGATTGTTAATGACTTGGGATATAGGCCTGTTTTTTGGTCTTTTGCCTACAAGGATTGGGAAACTAATAATCAACCTAGCAGGGAATTTGCCCTTGATAAGATAACTGGACAATTACACAATGGTTCTGTCTTGTTGATTCACGCTGTTTCCAAGACTAATGTGGAGATTTTACCTGAACTGGTGGATACAATAAGGGCGAAGGGTTTTAGGATTGATACTATTGACAATATTCCATCTAACCAAGCTGGATATTGACGCATAAGGGTCAGAGGGCTAGGTATATTTGTGTTGTTTTTATAGAAACTGGATTGCTTAGTCGCCAGCTCCTCGCAATGACGGAAGGAGAGGTTGAATATGAATTGTATAGTTAATGTTGATAAAAATTTTTCTATTGGCTATGAGGGAGACCTACAGGTGAGGCTTAGTCCTGACTTGAAGAGGTTTAAAGACTTCACTGTTGGAAATATAATAATATATGGCAGGAATACTCTGGCTACTTTTCCTAAGGAGAGGCCACTTCCAAAAAGGAAGAATATTATTTTAACTACAAGAAAGGACTTGGAGGAATCGAATGATGTTCATGTTTGCCATTCTTTGGAAGAGCTTTTTGATTTGAAGGAAAGGTTGATCGAAGAAGGCTATAGTGAAGACCAATTCTTTGTATGTGGAGGGGAGTCTGTTTATAGGCAACTACTCCCATATGTTAAAAAGATTTATATAACTCAAATGGAGGTCGAACTCCCTAGCGATAGTTATTTTCCGTCTTTGGGAGATGAATGGAAGATAACATATGAAAGCGACATGCAAGAGTCTGATGGTATAAAATATAGGTATGTTAATTATGAAAGAGAGGAATAGTATGATATTAATTAAAGAATTTGAATTTGATGCTGCCCATAACCTTACCAGATACCATGGCAAGTGTGAGAAATTACATGGGCACACTTACAAATTAGTGGTAAAATTAAAGGGGACCAGGGACCATGAAGACATGGTTTTTGACTTTGTTCAATTAAAAAACATAGTGAAGGCTGAGATAATAGACAAGTTTGACCATGCTTACTTGAATGATATTATAGAAAACCCAACTGCTGAAAATATTGCTGTTTATGTTTGGGACAAGTTGGCACCGTTGGTTAAGAGGGACAATGCTGAACTGTATGAGGTTGAAGTATGGGAAACCAAGACTTCCGGCCTTGTTTATAGGGGAGAATAGTTATGAAAGATGTTCAATCGGAAAGAGATACAAGGGGTGTCTATTTAAACAGGGTAGGGATTGAAGATTTGAGGATTCCAATTACTTTGAAGACTCCTTCCAGTGGCCCTTTAAACACCGTGGCTGAGGTGAGGCTTGCTGTTGACCTTCCTGCAGAAGAGAGAGGGACTCATATGAGCCGGTTTGTGGAAATTATTAATGAAATTGAAATTTTAAAACCCCATAAGATAGAAGGGGTTTTGGAACATCTTAAGGAGAGGCTTGGTAGCAAGTCTGCCTTCCTTGACATGACTTTTCCTTATTTTATAAAAAAGAAGGCACCTGTTACCGGCATTGAGTCTTTGATTGACATTGATTGTGCTATAAATGCGGAATTGATAGGGGAAGATTTTTCCTTTTTTATTACTAGTTCTGTTCCTGTGACTACCTTGTGCCCATGCTCTAAGGAGATTTCTGACAGGGGTGCCCATAATCAAAAGGCAATAGCTACTATTACAATTAAGTCTTCTTCTTTGATATGGTATGAGGAGTTAGTTGAGCTAGTTGAAAGGAATGCTTCCTGTCCTGTTTACTCTTTATTAAAGAGGCCGGATGAAAAGTTTGTAACTGAATCTGCCTATGACAATCCTAAGTTTGTTGAGGACTTGACTAGGGATATTTATAAGGAACTGGAAAAAATTGAAGAGATAGAAGAATTTGAGGTTTATGTCAAGAGCTTTGAAAGTATTCACAATCATAATGCATTCGCCTTGGCGATTAAGAAGGAAGGTTAATATGAAAAGTTTTAAGTTAAAGGATGGCAAGGAAGTCATTTTTAATAGAACAGAGATAATGGGGATAATTAATATTACAGATAATTCCTTTTATTCTGGCAGTAGGGTTGCCCATGTGGATGATGCCCTAAAGAGGGCAGAAAAAATGGTTGAGGAGGGTGTCTTTATCCTAGATATAGGTGGCGAGTCAACCCATCCAGGCTCTGACAGGGTACCTGTTGAAGAAGAGATAAAAAAAGTTGCTCCTGTAGTTGAAGCTATTAAAAAAGAATTCCCTGACATTTTAGTTTCTGTGGATACTTTTAATTTGGGAACTGCAAAGGCTGCCTATGAATCCGGCATGGATATTCTAAATGATATTACAAGTTTGAAGTCTGAGGGGATGGCAGACTTTATTGCGGAGAAAAAACTGCCTGTTATTCTTATGCACATGAAGGGGGAGCCAAAGACCATGCAGGATGCTCCCCATTATGATGATGTTGTCAAGGAAGTTTTGGACTACTTCCAAGAGAGGATTGACTATGCAAGATCTAAAGGGATTGAAAGGGATAGGCTAATCTTAGACCCCGGTATTGGTTTTGGCAAGGACTATGGACACAATATTGATTTGATAAAAAACATTGAAAGCCTTAAGAGATTTGACCTACCAATTCTACTGGCTGTATCTAGAAAGGGATTCATAGGTAAGGCTTTGGGCGGCATTCCTGCCCAAGAAAGGTTGGAAGGTACTATTGCTACTTCTGTCTTTGCGGCTGAAAGAGATATTGAAATGGTAAGGGTCCATGATGTTATAGAAAATTTAAGGGCAATAAGGATGGTTGAAGCGTTAAAATGAAAGCTTGGATTGGACTTGGAAGTAACTTAGGTGACAGGGAACAATATATTAAAGAAGCCCTTGCTGCCATTGAGAAAAATGGAATTAAAATTTTAAGTGTTGCAAAAATGAAGGAAACTGAGGCTTATGGTCTAGAAGACCAGCCTTCTTTCCTCAACACTGTTGCACTTTTGGAAACTGATTTGTTTCCACATGATTTGTTAAAACTCTTATTAGAAATAGAAAAGTCCTTAGGCAGGACCCGAGAAATAAAATGGGGACCAAGGACTATTGATTTAGATATATTATTTTATGAAGATGAGATAATAGATTCTGATAACTTAAAAGTTCCCCACCCAGACCTTCAAAATAGACTTTTTGTATTAGAGCCTTTAGCGGAGATTTCTCCCGATAAAACTCACCCAATTTTCAAAAAAACAATTAAAGAACTCTTGATAGAATTGAATATGCTAGAAAATATGAAGTGGGTTGAATCCAAGTCACTTTTCGGAATTAAGTTGGGCTTAGACAATACCATGGAACTATTAGACGGATTAGGAAATCCCCACAAGAATATAAAGTGCATCCATGTTGCCGGCACGAATGGAAAGGGGTCAACATGTAATTTTATTTCCAAAGTTCTAGAAGAGGCCGGTTATTCAGTTGGTTTATTCACTTCGCCTTTTATCCAAACCTTTAGGGAGAGGTTTCAAATCAATGGTGTTAATATCAGCCCAGAAGATTTAAATTATCACATTGAAAGAGCTAGAAAAGTTGCAGAAAAAATGGAGGAAAAAGCTTCTCCTCCAACTCATTTTGAAATAATTACAGGTATTTGTTTTGACTATTTTAATGAAAAAAATGTAGACTTTGCCGTTATTGAAGTTGGTCTTGGCGGCTTATATGATTCTACAAATGTTATTGAAAATCCCATTGCTACTTTAATAACTACTATTGACTATGATCATATGGAATATCTTGGAGATACTTTGGAAAAGATTGCAGGGCAAAAGGCAGGTATTATAAAGCCGGGCTCTCCTGTTTTCTTATATCCAAATCAAAAATCTGTCATGGAGACAATAGAAGGAATAGCTGATGAGAGAAAGGCACCCTACTATACTTATAACAAGGAAGAGCTTGAAGTTTTAAAAATTTCGGAAGATGGAGTGGTCTTTAACTTTAGGAATTTTAAAAATCTTTCTATCTCTATGGTAGGACAACATCAGGCTTATAATGCCTGCCTTGCTGTTATTTGCTTGGAGGAATTGAAGAAAAGAGGTAAAATAAAGTATACAGAAGATGAACTGAGAGAAGGTTTATATTCATCAAAGGTCATAGCAAGACTTGAGTTATTACAAAAAGAGCCGAAAGTCCTCTTGGACGGTTCTCATAATATAGAAGGTGTCACTGCTTTAGTAAATGCTTTGAAGTATTACTCTTATGATAAACTGATACTGGGGATAGGTATTTTAAAAGATAAGAAGCACTTGGAAATGGTAAATATGCTTGCACCTTTGGCTGATAAAATAATACTTACAGAGGTACCAAGTGACAGGTTGCTTGAAGCTGAAAAATTAAAGGAAGAAATTGATTTTAATGGTGAGATTATAATAGAAAAAGACATTCCGAAGGCCTTGAAAAAGACTTTGAGCCTTGCTGAAAAAGATGATATGGTTGTATGGGCAGGGTCATTGTATTTAATGGGGGCATTGAGGGATGCATATTTTAAGGAGGATGAAGAATGTTAGTTAACGGTAAGAGATTGTTGGAAGATGCCAGGGATAAAGGCTATGCTGTTGGTGCCTTTAATGTAAATAACATGGAGATTGTTCAGGCTATAATTGAAGCTGCAGAGGAAACTCAATCCCCATGTATACTTCAAGCCAGTCAAGGGGCAATCAAGTACGCTGGGTTGGACTTTTTATTTGCCCTAGCAAAGACAGCAGCTGAAATTACGACTGTGCCTGTGGCCATTCATTTGGACCATGGGACTGACTTTGACCAAATAGTTCAATGTATTAGGGCGGGATTTTCGTCAATAATGATTGATGCGTCAAAATATCCTTTGGAAGAAAACATTGAAAGGACTAAGAGGGTTGTTGAGATTGCAAAACCTATTAATGTAACTGTCGAGGCGGAATTGGGTAAAATCGGTGGCACTGAAGACCAGATTGTTGTTGATGAAAGGGATGCAACTTATACCGATCCGGAAGAAGCTAAGATTTTTGTAGAAAAAACTGGCGTTGATTCACTTGCTGTTGCCGTAGGAACTGCCCATGGAGTTTATAAGGGCGAGCCTAAGCTTGATTTTGACAGGATAGAGGCTTTGAGTAAGGCTGTTTCATGTCCATTGGTCCTACATGGCTCTTCAGGTGTTCCTTATGATGCCCTAAAAAAAGCAATAAGTTTAGGTATTTCAAAGGTTAATATAGACACTGATTTGAGGTTAAGCTTTACAGACGGTTTGAAGGACTTCTTAAAAGAAAACCGTGATAATTTTGATCCTAGAAAAATTTTAGGACCTGCTAGGGAGAACATGAAAAAGGCTGTTATAGAAAAAATGGAAGTATTCGGTTCTGTTGGAAAGGCTTGGAGGTAGAAGATGGATAGGAATTTAGCTCTAAATCTAGCAAGGGTAACGGAAGCTGCTGCCTTGCAAGCTGCAAGGTATTATGGCAGGGGAGACAAGAATGCTGCCGACCAGGCTGCTGTTGATGGCATGAGAAGGATGTTTGATACTGTCGACATAGATGGTGTTGTTGTTATTGGCGAGGGGGAAATGGACGAGGCCCCTATGCTATATATTGGCGAAGAGATTGGGAAGAAGACTGAAAATTCTGTAAAGGTCGATATAGCTGTAGACCCTTTAGATGGTACGACTTCCATTGCTAAGGGGAGACCGGATGCTATTTCTGTTGTGGCTATTGCTCCAAGAGGTGCCTTGTTACATGCACCGGATACTTATATGGACAAGATTGCTGTTGGTCCAAAGGCGAAGGATGTAATTGATATAAATAAATCTGTTAAAGAAAACCTTGAGGCTGTGAGAAAAGCTTTAGGGAAGAATATGTCTGAGGTGACAGTTGTTTTACTGGACAGGGAAAGGCATGAAGGAATTGTAAAGGAAATCAGAGAAGCAGGGGCCAGGATAAAGATGATTTCAGATGGTGATGTCCTCGCTGCCATTGAAACCTGCTTTGAGTCTACAGGTATTGATATGATGCTTGGAATTGGCGGAGCTCCGGAGGGAGTTTTGGCTGCCTGTGCTTTAAAGTGTTTGGATGGTGGCTTTCAAGCTAAGCTTAAGCCTGTTGATGAAGAGCAAAAAAGAAGAATTCTGGAAATGGGCGGGGACTTAAATAAGGTTTATGATATTGATGACCTTGTTAAGGCTGACGAAGTTGTCTTTGCTGCAACTGGTGTATCAAGTGGCGGCCTGTTAAATGGTGTAGTTTATGGTCCGAACAATACTGCTAAAACCCAAACCTTAGTCTTAAGAAATGAAAGCGGAACCATAAGGTATATTGACGCTATTCATAGATTAGACAAGAAGCCGGAGTATGCAAAATGGAAATAGAAAAATATTCTTTTGAAGATTTAAAGCAAATGAAACTTCCTGAGCTAAGGGAGATTGGCAAGGAAAAGAACATTAAGTCTATCATGAATTTCAGAAAGGCAGAGCTTATTGAAGAGATACTTAAAATAGACGAAGAAGAGAAGAATAAAACAGGGGAAGTCATCGAAGGCTTGCCTGTGGTTGAAGAGGAAGAAGAGGTTATTGAAACGGCTGATAGTCATGAATCTGACAAAAAAAAGTCTCAAGACGATAAAGAAAAATTAAAAAATGAATCTTTAAATGCAAAATACGGGTCAACCCTAAAGTCTGAAGGCGTCCTTGAAGTTTTCTTTGACGGCTATGGATTTTTAAGGGCGGATAATTACGAGTCCAGTGAAAAAGACACATATGTTTCTCCTTCACAGATTAGGAGGTTTAACCTTAAACAGGGTGATAAGCTTACCGGTTTGGCTAGGGAGGCTAAACAAGGGGAAAGGTACAAGGCACTCTTAAGGATTGACTCAGTTAATGGGATTGACCCTGAATTAGTCCGTCAAAGACCGAATTTTGACAGTCTTACGGCCATATATCCAAACAAGCGTCTTTACTTGGAAATGGACAAGAAATCCTATGCCACAAGGATGATAGACCTTGTGAGCCCTTTAGGCTTGGGTCAAAGGGGGATCATTGTATCTCCTCCAAAAGCAGGCAAGACTACCTTACTTAAGATGATAGCAAATTCTATTGAAAAGAAGTATCCGGAAATAGAAATAATCGTCCTTTTGATTGATGAAAGACCTGAAGAGGTTACTGATATGAAAAGGTCTATTAATGGTGATGTTGTTTATTCAACCTTTGACGAGGAACCTGAAAACCATATAAAGATTTCGGAGTTTGTTTTGGAAAGGGCAAAGAGGTTGGTTGAATCGGGTAAGGATGTTGTCCTTCTACTTGACAGCCTTACAAGGCTTACAAGGGCATACAACCTGTCTATCCCAAGTACAGGCAGGACTCTTTCCGGGGGCTTGGACCCGGGAGCCCTCTACCAGCCGAAAAGATTTTTCGGGGCTGCAAGGAATATAGAAGAGGGTGGTTCCCTCACAATTTTGGCTACTGCCCTTGTTGAAACAGGGTCAAGGATGGACGATGTAATCTTTGAAGAGTTTAAGGGTACCGGCAATATGGAAATTCATTTGGACAGGTCTCTGCAAGAGAGAAGGATATTCCCGGCCATTGATATTAATAAGTCAGGGACTAGGAAGGAAGAGCTCTTAATGAGTCCTAATGAACTTGAAGCTGTTTGGTCTTTAAGGAAGGGCTTGAGCAAACAATCTTCTGTTGACCAGACAGAAGCCTTGATAGAGGGTTTAATGAGAACTGAAAACAATGCAGAGCTTGTGGTAAAAATTAAAAGAGGGCTATTGTAAAAATAAAAATCCTATGTGTCAAGGTACACTTAGGATTTTTTTGATTGCTTCTTTTTAAATATTTTCATTATGAAATAAGAAATGATTATTATAACAAGAGTAGCAAGTAATATGTTAAAACTGTTACCGGAAGTTATAAAAATTGATGTTGGTCCATCTGCACCGCCTATGATTTCCAACTGTTCTACCTCCTCATCGAAAAAATATAAGGTATTCACCATAGCCTTTCTCTTCCATTTCCTCGTACGGAATAAAGTCAAGGGCAGCACCATTTATACAATACCTTAGACCACCCTTGTCAACAGGACCATCATTAAAGACATGGCCTAAATGGTTGTCTCCTGCTGAACTTCTCACTTCAGTCCTTTTCATTGTAAGTTTATAGTCATCATGGTAATTAACTCTTTCCTTTTCAATTGGCCTTGTAAAGCTTGGCCAGCCACAGCCGGCATCAAACTTATCCATTGAGGTAAAAAGTGGTTCACCACTTGCCTTGTCTACATAGATTCCTTTTCTATCTTCATTGTTAAGAGGAGAAGTAAAGGGTCTTTCTGTATGTTCCTTTCTTAATACATTGAAACTTAATTCATCCAATTCTTTTTTTAATTCTGAATCATCTTTTTGTTTATATTCTTTCATATTAACCTCCTTCATAAAAAATGCGAGTAGAATATATCTACCCACATTTTAAATAAATTATTCAAACTTCGCACACCGGAGGTCATAAATAAAACTATTAACTATTTACTCACAATATTCCTAATAGCCTTAATTGCAGTGTCAATATCTTCCTTTGTATTGGCATAGCCCACAGAAAACCTCACAACACCTTGAGGATATGTGTCAAGTGTCTTATGGGCATTTGGTGCACAGTGCAAACCACACCTTGTGGAAATTCCATACTCTTCTTCTAGCTCTAAAGATACTTCTGCATTGTCCATGCCTGTAAAGTCAACAGCTAAAACCCCTACCTTATTATCTATGTCTTCGCCTCCAATAATCCTAATCGGGAGGTCTTTAATTCCATCAATAAATCTTTTAATAAGGTTCATATCGTGCTTTCTAATGTCGTCAATGCCCCTATCAATTATATATTCCAAGGCCTTATGAAGTCCAAAGATTCCGGGTATATTGGTCGTACCCGATTCAAACTTATCTGGCAGGAAGTCAGGCTGGATTTCCTTGTCTGAAGCGCTTCCTGTTCCCCCAACAACTAAAGGCTTTAAAGTATGGGCAAAATTTTCTTCAAGTATTACCACACCAATCCCTTGAGGACCTAATAAGCCCTTATGACCGGGCATGCATAGGGCAGCAAGTCCAAGACCGTCAAAGTCGATATGAAGGTGACCTGCTGACTGTGAAGCATCCACCACAAATGGAATATTTTTTTCTTTACAAATTTTTGCCATTTCTTCTATTGGAAATATACTTCCACAAACATTTGAAGCGTGGGAAACACAAACTATTGCAGTGTTTTCCTGTATCAATTCTTCAATTTTTGAAAGGTCGCTTAAACCTTCCCTTGAAGCTGGAATTCTTGAGAAAGTAATAAAACCCTCTTCTGCCATTCCAACTATCGGTCGCATTACTGCATTATGTTCAAGACTGGAAACTATAACATGGTCCCCTTTTTTTAAATAACCTTTAAGAACCATATTAATCCCGTAAGTTGCACCGGGAACCAAGATAACCTGTGTAGACTTACCCTTAAGATTAAATATTTCCTTTAACCTTTCCCTAGTTTCATATACGACCATACCGGCATCAATTGCAGATTCATAGGCACCTCTACCTACATTTGCTCCTATGTCTTTCATGAAGTGAAAGACAGCCTCAGGCACTCCGGGAGCCTTGGGGAAGGAGGTGGCCCCATTATCTAAATAGATTCTATTCATTTAATAGCCTCCTTTGCGGCATTTTTCTTGGCAAGGAGTGCAGCACCATAAGCACCGGCAAACTTTCCATGCTCTTTTCCGACTACTTTTTTTCCAAGCTTATTTCCAATTTGCTCAGCAAAAAAATCAATATGGCTTAAACCGCCTGTGAGCCAAATTGTATCTGAAAGGGGAAGCCTACCTGCCAAAGTAGAAACCTTAGCTGCAACGCTGTCTATTACTCCGGCAGCTATGTCTTCTCTCTTCTTTCCTGCTCCGATGTAGTTGATTATTTCAGATTCAGCAAAAACTGTACATAAGGAGCTTATAGGCAACACTTGACCGGTTTCAGCCAAGTGGAACAAGTCATCAATCTCTAGACCCAACCTGTTTGCCATAACTTCTATAAATTTTCCGGTGCCTGCTGAACACTTATCGTTCATTAAAAAATCAGAAACCATCCCGCCGTCAATTAAAATAGTCTTTGTATCTTGACCACCCACATCTATTACAGTACAGTTAGGAGTAGTATCAGCACAACCGGCAGCGTGGCAGGTTATTTCTGTAATTTCTTTATTGGCAAAGTCAACTGCAGCCCTGCCGTAGCCAGTGGAAACAGTATATGACTTTTCAATATCCACACCCCTATTTTCTAATTCTTTTCTAATCTGTTTTGTGGTTTCTATGCTTGACCAACCTGTAGGTAGGACAAAGAAAAAGTTTTCATCTCCTATAACAGCAATCTTTGCAGCAGTTGAACCTATATCTATTCCTATATAATTCATGTGTCTCTCCATTCTTAACAATATTTATCTCTGGTTGGGTCTATTTGCCTCTTTAAAGATTCAAGACCCATATATTTTATACCTGAATTTTCAATAGCTGGTCTTACATCGTCTATGTCTTTGCCATCTATTAATATTGACATACCACAGCATACACTTAGAGCCCGAGGGGTTGGAGAAATTCTCACAGGGAGTTTCAATCCCTTTAAATATGAGAACATCTCTAAACCTTCGGAATGGTTTTCAAATAGTATATACCAATCTATTTCTGACATTAATCAATCATCTCTAGGAAGGCACCGATTCTTGTCCTAAGTTGTTCAGCATCAGTATCAGTGTAGTCAGTTTCAAGACCTAGAACTGGTATACCTTCCTTCTTTAATGCTGCTTCAACATCCCTGCCTTCAATATCATAAAGTGTACAGAACTTCAAGTTAACATCTATTACACCGTCAACATTATACTCTTTAACATATCTTAATATATCTTCTATTCTTCCTTCATTTGGAGTGAAGCAAGCACAGTTATTTTTCATATATCTTTCAGCTAGAGCTTTAACTTGTCCGTCTATTGTAGTTTGAGATTCATCAACAAGATTTTCAAAGAACCTTGTACCTGTACAAGCTTCTTCAGCCACAACTACAGCACCGCTTGTTTCAATGATGTGGTGTAGTTTCCAGTTAGGAATAGCCATAGGAGTTCCGGTAATCATTATTCTCTTAGTTCCCTTAGGGAATACAGCAACTCCGTCCTTGATTCTTTGTTCTAATTCGTCAGCAAGCTTGTTAGCCATTTCTGCAGCCCTTACAGGGTCATCATAGAAGGCAATTTGTATCATTAATAGGGCATCTTTTCCACTGATTGGAACTGGATCGTGCTTTCTAGCTTCAAATACCCTCTTAAGAGCCTTTCTCTTATTGTTAAATACTTTGATTTGTTCAGCTAATTTTTCAGGCGTTACCTTGTTGCCGGTTTCTTTTTCTACAACTTCTATAAGGGTTTTGATTTCTTCTTCCCATTTTGTAAAATCTTTAGGTCTCTTCATTTGAGGCATATCCATAACATGCATAGGAACTTCTTTGCTTAGTACCTCCCAAGCTTTTTTCTTTCCGTCACATGTAGTTTCGCCAATATACATGTCTGCAATTTTAAAGAATGGACATGTTGCATCAAGTCTTGCACCAACTGAAGCCTTTATTAAGGCACAAGTTGTTTGAGGAAGGGCTTTTTCTCCTCCAGGAACCCAGAATTGAGAACCACCACAAAGACCAGTAGAAATTCCACCGGCAGCAAAAACAACCTCATCTGGTACATATATACAGAAGGTACCAAAAACCTTTCCGCCCTTCTTTTGGTGCTCAATTAGTTCTGCAGGTCTTACACCGTGAATTTCAGAAACAACAAAGTCATAGAATGCCATTCCTTCAGGTCTGTTTTTTTGACTTAGGTAAACATCTGAAAAAGCTTGAGGTAAAACCTCACATAAAACATCGTGTGTTTCCAAGTCCATTCCTAAATCTTCCCACATTTTTCTGTAATCTGCCATTAATAATTCCTCCTTATTTTTTATTTAATCAAACTTCCTAATTAAAAACTATTATAAAGTTTGATAACTTCATTATTAAAAACTAATATAAAGTTTGATAACTTCATTTGACATCGCGAGCAAAGCGTGGCAGTCCAGAGAACATATAATGTATTATGATTAATCCAGTATTATTGGATTGCTTCGTCGCTTTTTCTACTCACAAAGACGATGTGCAAAGTTTGAGATATTTGTTTTAATTTACAAACTTAACATTATGGTGGCTACCAACCACTATAACATCTTATAGCATCTCTAAAAATGCAGCTATTCTTGTATTTAACTGTCCGGAGTCAGAAGTTGAATAGTCAGTTTCAACAGCGATATAAGGAACACCGGCTTCAGTTGAAGTCTTTTTAATAGCATATGTTTCAACATTGTAAGTATGACAAGCTGAAAGTATCATATCGACAACACCGTCTACCTTGTATTCTTTAATAATTTGCTTAATATGCTCATGCCTTCTTGGGTTTGGACTCATAACAGAGCAGCCGATATTTATATATTTCCTTGCCATTGCATCATAAACATCCGGATTATTTTCGTCTACAAGTTCTTCGATAGCTTTTCCACCGGTACAGTTTTCGTAGTAAACTATATAAGCACCATTATTTTCAATAGCTTCAATTACCTTTTCAGTTACTCCACCTATAGGGCAACCCGTTAATAATATTCTATGTTTTTTAGGAAGTCTTTTAGCTTCATCCTTATATTCTTCCTTAATTCTTTCGACTGCTTCTTTTAAATTTTTTATACTGTCTTCCTTATGGAATTTAAATTGAGTTCCGTAAAGAACTTTAAAAATATCATAGCCTGTAGCCATTGGCGGGTCTTGTTTTTGTACTGCAAACAAGTCTTTAAGTGCTTGTCTTTCTTCATTTCTAATCTTAATAGCTTCTCTGATTTTATCCTCTGTAATTTCTACTTTAAAGAATTCTTCTAAGAATTCTTTAAACTTTATTATTTCTGCTTTCCAAAGGGCAAGAGAATCTTCTCCTGTAGGATTGTTAGGAAGTTGCATAACATACATAGGTTTAAATTCTTTCATAATTTCGTACATCTTCTTTTTTCCGTCACAGGTAGACTCTCCAACAACCAAGTCTGAAAAGTGAAAGAAAGGACACTTGTCTGTCTTGCCAAAACCATAAGATGATTTTATTAAAGGGCATAAGTTTTTTGGCAGCTCTTGTTCAGCATCAATAATTGTTTCATCACTTGTTGAACATAGGCTCACCGTAGCAGCATCCATAGCTATTGCCAATTCATGAGGCATAAATGTACAGAATTGACCTATTAAGGGCCTACCATCTTCTTTTTGTTCTTTAGCTGCTAAAAAGGCATTTTGTCTAGCCTCAGCAAAATCGTTAAAAATTTCTGGCAAATCTTTTATTACATCCATTAGACATTACCCCCTTCATTTAATTTACAACAATACAAGTATAACATAAAAAAATAATACTATATTATGTATAAAAAAATTCTATAGCATAGTTAGGATTATAAAATATATTATTATTTTAGTATGCTTTATCCTTTCAAAGTAATGACATATTGTTTATAAGTTTAATAAATGACTTGTAATTTTAAATTTTTTAAGTTATCATTATCGATGATAATAATTTAAGGAGGTATACATTTGAAAGTACTTGTTATTAATTGTGGAAGTTCTTCTCTCAAGTATCAATTGATAGAAACTAAGGAAGATAGGCTTATGGCTAAGGGTCTAGTAGAAAGAATCGGAATTGAAGGCTCTGTTATTACCCATGAAACTATAGGAAAAGATAAGGTAAAGACTGAAGAAAACATGAAGGACCATAAGGATGCTATTAAACATGTTGTTACACACCTTACAGATGGAAAGACCGGAGCCATTGCATCAATGGATGAAATTGAAGCAGTTGGACATAGGGTCGTACATGGGGGGGAGAAATTCTCAGAATCGGTTTTGATTAATGATGAAGTTTTAAAGACAATAGAAGAATGCTCTGACCTTGCACCTCTTCATAACCCGCCAAATATTACAGGTATCAAGGCTGCTATGGAAATGATGCCGGGTGTCCCAATGGTTGCTGTGTTCGATACATCCTTCCATCAAACTATGCCGGAGTCATCTTATATTTACGCTCTACCTTACGAATACTATGAAAAGTATAAGGTTAGAAGATATGGATTCCATGGAACTTCACACAGGTACATTGCAGAGAGAGCAGCAGACTTTTTAAGGGTTGATAAGGACAAGTTAAATGTCATTTCTTGTCACTTAGGAAATGGCGGAAGTCTTTGTGCGATTGAGAATGGGAAATCCGTAGACACTAGCATGGGATTCACCCCACTGGAAGGTCTTGTAATGGGTACAAGGTGTGGAGATATTGACCCTGCAATAGTAACTTATATAATGGAAAAGGAAAACCTATCATTGGCTGACATTAATAATGTTATGAATAAAAAATCCGGATACTTGGGAATTTCCGGAGTATCAAGCGACTCAAGAGATATTGAAGAGGCTGCTGAAAAGGGTAACAAGAGGGCTCAACTTGCTCTGGATGTTTTTGCAAAGAGAGTTAAGAAATATATTGGAGCCTACTATGCTGAGATGGGCAGGGTAGATGCCATTGTTTTCACAGCAGGTATTGGTGAAAATTCCAAGACGACAAGAAAAGATATAATTAATGGACTAGAATGTTTTGGAGTTAAGCTGGATGAAGAACTAAACAATACAGGCAAGGGTGAAAGGGTAATCTCTACAGAAGATTCTAAGATTAAAGTTCTAGTTATTCCTACTAACGAAGAATTAATGATTGCAAGAGATACAAATGAAATTGTAAACGGATAAATTGTAAAATTCAAAAGATGAATTTTACAGACTTTAGGATATTGTTGGGGCTATAATTAAGAAAGAGGAAAAATAATTTTCTTGACAAAGCTTTTATAAGTCAATATAATAGTCATTATGATATCTAGTATAAGGAGGTGTTATTGTGGCTGTACCAAAAAGGAAAACTTCAAAGCAAAGAAGAAATAAAAGAAGAGCATCTTCATACACTCTAAGAAAGGCAACTATAAGTGAGTGTCCAAAGTGCCACGAGCCAAAGAGACCGCACAGAGTGTGCAAGTCTTGCGGATATTATAAGGACATGGAAGTAATAGAAGTTGTTTAATAGAAGATAGTGGACCCACTATCTTCTTTTTTTGGAGGTCATATGAAGATTGCAATAGACACTATGGGTGGCGATTTAGGCCCGGTTGAAGTCATCAAGGGAGCTTATGAAGCAAGGAAGGAAAAAAACTTTACACCTGTATTCATTGGAAAAGTTGAAGAAATTGAAGAAGGATTAAAGGAATTTGATTTCGGCAAGGATGTTGAGATTGTAGATGCTCGTGAAATGATTGAAAATGACGAGGAGCCGGCATTGACTATAAGGAAAAAGAAAAATTCTCCTATAGTCGTGGGGGCTAATTTGCTTGCTGATGGTGAAGTAGATTCTTTTTTATCTTCAGGCAGCACAGGTGCTCTTTTAGCAGCCGGACTTTTTATTGTAAAAAGAATTGAAGGGGTTGAAAGGGCAGCCATCTCAGTATTTTTACCCACGGCAAAGGGTAAGGCACTCATGTTAGATGCAGGGGCAAATATGGATTCAAAGCCTGAATACTTATTAAATTTTGCTATCATGGGCTCGATATATTCAAAGGAAGTTGAGGGGATAGAATCTCCAAGAATCGCCTTATTAAATGTAGGGTTGGAAGAAGGCAAGGGGAATAAGCTTACTAAAGAGGTTTATGAATTGCTAAAGGAAGCAGATATAAACTTCATTGGCAATATTGAAGCAAGGGAGATTTTATCTGGGGATGCAGATATAATTGTAACCGATGGCTTTGCAGGTAATATTGCATTAAAAGCCATAGAAGGAACTGCTAAGACACTTTTATCAGAAGTAAAAAAGGTCATGCTGAAGAATGCTAAGACAAAGTTTGGAGCCCTCCTAATTAAAAATGAACTAAAGGAAACTTTAAAGCATTTTGACTATAGGGAGACAGGGGCAGCACCTTTACTGGGAATCAGAAAGCCGATTTTCAAGGCACATGGAAGTTCAGACTATTTAGCGTATAAAAACGCTATTTTTCAAGTTATTAAATTTTCAGAAAAAAATGTCATTGATAATATTATAAAATTTGGAGGATAAATATGAAAGCAGAGAGAATTATAGAAATTATACAAGAAGAATTTGAATCTTATGAAGGGGAAATAACAGAAGATACAGATATACTTGAAGACTTAGATGCTGATTCAGTTGATATTGTGAGCCTTATTATGGCTCTAGAAGATGAATTTGACATGGAATTTGACGATGATGATATTAATAAAATCCGTACTGTAGAAGATATTATTAAATACTTGGCATGAAAAAACATTTGATTATCCCTTTCTTTATCCCACACATGGGTTGCAAGAATGCCTGTGTATTTTGTAATCAAAATTCAATTACAGGGCTAAGTAATAGGTTAAGTGGTAAGGATGTTGAGGAGGCAATTAAATCTTATAAGTTAACAGGAAGGGATATGGTTGAAGTAGCCTTCTTCGGCGGAAGTTTTACTGGGATAGATGAATCTTACCAAAGGGAATTGCTTGGAGTTGCAAAAAAATATAAGGAAAAGGGCCTTATCCATAAAATAAGGCTCTCCACAAGACCCGATTATATAAATCGGGTGATTTTAAATTTTTTGAAAGATTTTTCCGTAGATATAATTGAATTAGGTGCCCAGTCTATGGACCAGGATGTACTTATGCTTTCAAAGCGTGGACATATCGGTGATGATGTTAGAGAGGCTTCAAAGCTCATACATGAAGAGGGCTTTGAACTTGGTCTACAGATGATGGTGGGTCTTCCAGGAGATAGTTATGATAAGGATATAAAAACTGCAAAAAACTTTGTAGATTTAAAGGCGAAATATGTTAGAATTTATCCATCTTTGGTAATTAAAGATACTGAAATGGAAAGGATGTATAAGTCAGGAGAATATAAGCCACTTGAAGTAGATGAAACTGTTAAAATATTAAAGGACCTGCTTATGTATTTTGAATATAAAGGAATTGATGTCATAAGGGTGGGCTTGCAGACAACAGACAGCCTTATGGAAGGGCTTGTTGCTGGTCCTTATCATCCTTCCATAAGAGAAATTTCTGAATCTTTAATTTTTAGAGAAGTTTTAGAAGGCTTTTTAAGAGATAAAAGGATAGGTGAAAGAAAGCTATTAATTTCAATTATCAGAAGCCAGATTGCCAGCGGGTCAGGCTATAAGAAGATGAATAAGGTCTATTTTAAGGAAGACCACGACCTAGATTTAAGCTTCCAAGAAGGCGACAGAAACGGACTTTGGCTAAAGGGAATTTTTTACGAAATTAATAGGGAAGAATACATAAAAGATTATTTGGTTAAGAAGGGGATTGAGGTTAAAGATGAGGCTTAGAAAAATTTCATTAAAGGGTTTTAAGTCCTTTGCAGACAGAACTGATATCCTTTTTGATGATGGTATAACTGTAGTTGTTGGACCAAATGGAAGTGGTAAAAGTAATATTAGTGATGCCATTCGTTGGGTTCTAGGGGAAATGAGCCTAAAGGTTTTGAGGGGCTCAAAAATGGAAGATGTTATCTATAAGGGGTCTGATAACAGGAGGGCCCTTGGCTTTGCTGAAGTGGAGATTGTTTTAGATAACAGCGACGGGGCCTTGCCAATAGAATATACAGAGGTTTCAATAACTAGACGATTGTATAAGTCTGGTGAATCAAACTATTTTATTAATCAAAATCCTTGCAGGCAGAAGGATATTAGATACCTCTTTATGGATACAGGCGTTGGTAAAGAGGGCTATTCTATCATTGGTCAGGGGAGGATTGATGAAATCTTGTCTGAAAAACCAGAGGATAGAAGGGCCATATTTGAAGAGGTTGCCGGTATTTCTAAGTTTAGGTCAAAAAAGGAAGAGTCACTTAGAAAACTGGACAAGACTGATGAAAGCTTGGTAAGGATTAACGATATTATTTTTGAACTAGAAGGCAACTACGAAGAGTCTAAGATTGAAGCAGATAGGACTAGAAAATATAATGATCTTTTTTATAGGCTAAAAGAGATAGATATTAGTCAGTCTTTAAGGGAGTTGGACAAAAATATAGAAGGAATAAAAAAGGAAAAGGAAGAATTATTAGAAATTGAAAGCCTGCTTTCTGCCAAGGAAGAAGAGGTTAAGAAACTTGATGAAAGTTTTGAAAGCTTAAAGGAATCCTTAAACGAGTCCAAAGGTCTTGCAGATTCCTTTGACGAAAAGCTAAGTTCTTATATTGAAAATTTGAATCAACTACAAATAGAGAAGGAAAAGCTGGAAAATAAAAGAAGCTTTTATTCTTTAAATATGGACACTATAGAGGTGGAGCTTGAGAGTAAAAGGCAGGAAATAATAAATTCGAAAGACTTTTTAGCAAATCTAACTGAAGAGAGAAGGGCAATAGAGGGCAACCTAAGCAATATCCTTAACGAGGGTGAGTCTATTGAAAGTAAAATAAAAGACTTAAACCCTTCCTTAGATGAGCTTACTTTGAAGGAACAGAACTTAAAAAACACTTTTCAAGATATAAGGTTAAATATTGAATCTTTAAGCAAGGAAGAGGAATATGAGAAGACTAGCCTTGAAGAAGTAGGTAAAAAATTAGAGGAAATTGATCTTTCATTGCCTGAAAAAGGAGCTAGGCTAGAATTTTTAAATTCGGAACTAAGGATGGTTAACGGAGAAATTGAAGACTTTGAAAAGAAGTTAATAGCATACAGGGAAGATGTAGAAAACCTTGAGAGAAGGACGAAAAATATTGAGAAGGAAGAAAATACAGAAAAGGAAGAAAAACATAGGATAGAAATAGAACTTTCTAGGTCGGAATCTGAGTTAAAGACCATCAGAGCCATGGAAGACAATTTAGAGGGCTATCAGAGGTCGGTAAGGGCAATTATTAAAAAGTATCAAGGTAAAAATCAAGTGAGAGGTGTCCTTTCAGATTTATTCAATGTTGATAGTAAATATGAAACAGCACTTGAAGTTGCCTTAGCTAGTTCTTTACAGAATGTTGTAGTAGAGAAAGATTCTGATGCCAAGGAAATAATTGAGTATTTAAAGGCTGAAAGGGCAGGTAGGGCAACCTTCCTTCCTATGAACAGGATTAATGGATATAGGGCACAAAATCCGCCATTAAAAGCAAATGGTGTAATTGGCCTTGCATCAGACTTAATTTCCTTTGATAAAGAGTATAGGAATATTTTTGAAAACTTGCTTGGAAGGACTTTATTGGTTGAAAATATGGATGTTGCTCTTTCTTTAGGAAGGGAGTCTATTAAGGGTTTGCGTCTAGTAACCCTGCAAGGAGAGATTTTTAATGCAGGAGGGTCCATAACAGGTGGATTTATAGGCGAGAAGGGGTCTGGCTTAATTTCTAGGAAGAATAAAATATTAGAGCTAGAAGAAAAAAATATGAAATTCCTAGAAAAGATTAAAGAGATAGACCAAAGGCTCGATATTAAGCGGGAACTGAAGTCAAGGATTGATGAAGAATTTACCTTAAAGGAAGAAGAAGTTTCTACTTTTAAAGATTCTAGAAGGGAAAAGTTCAATAAGAAGTCAGAAATAGAGCAAGAACTTGGAATATTAAAATCAAGCTATAATAGCTTAAAAGAACAAAAAGAAGAGCTTGCTTCAAGGGAAGAAGCTTTAAAGAAAAACATTATAACTATAAGGGAAAGCTTGCTAAACAATAAGAAGGAATATAGAGAGCTTGAAGGAAAGATTGAGGAAGTAAAGGAAGAAATTGGAAAAGAATCAGATGTTTTTAGGGCGTTAAATGAAGAGAGAAATAAGCTATCAATGACAAGGCTCAATCTTGAAAATAGGATTAAGAACTTGAGTGAAAAGATTGGCGACCAAGAAAACAGGATAGAGGGGCTTGAATCTCGGATTAACCAGCTTGAAAGTAAAAAAGCAGAGGAAGAAAATGAGAACAAGGAAGAGACTAACCGAATAGAAGACTTATTAACGGAAATAAATGAACTGGAAGAAAAGCTTGAAGACCTTAGGGAAAGGAGAAGTTCAGAAAAGAAAAGGGAAGAAGAGATTCTTAACAAGTATTATGAAACCCAAAAAGTATTATCTGATATAAATAGCCATTACCAAGAAATCGAAAAAAACAAGTCTGATTTGGAATTGAAGATGTCCAGACGAGACTTGAAAAATGAATCCATCACAGAAAGGCTTGAAAGGGAGTACGACTTTTTACCAAGTGAAGGCTTTGAAATTCCGAAAATAAATATGAGTCAGACTATGGCAAATAAGGAAATAAACCGACTAAGAGAAGAAATAAGGGAGCTTGGAACTATAAATCCTATTGCCATAGAAAGGGAAATAGAACTTGGCAACAGGTTAGAGTTAATGAAAAGTCAAGAGGCTGACCTCATACTTTCCAAGGAGGACTTAAAAAAGATAATTGCCGACATTGAAAAGGAAATGAGCTCAATGTTTAAGGATACTATAGAAGTTGTAAATAAACTTTTCAATGAGGTCTATAAAAACCTATTTAATGGCGGGGAGGCAGAATTAAAATTAAAAGATGATGATGATCCATTGAATACAGGTATAGAAATTTTAATTACACCGGAAGGGAAAAAAAGACAGGCTATATCTTTGCTTTCTGGAGGGGAAAAGGCCCTTACTGCCATAGCCTTGCTATTTGCAATTCAAAGGTTAAAGCCATCACCATTTTGTGTACTAGATGAGATAGATGCTGCCCTTGATGACCAAAATATAGACAGGTTTACCAAGTATCTGACTTCAAAGTTAAATGATATACAATTTATTATTGTAACCCATAGGAAGAGGACAATGGAAATTGGAGATATTATATATGGGGTTAGTATGATGGAAGATGGGGTATCAACCCTATTATCTATGAAATTAAAATAGTTGAGAGGTGATAAGATGCTAGATTGGTTTAAGAAAAAAGTTAAAAGCGAAGAAGTTCAAGAAAAAAAGGAAGAGATTAAGGATACTTTTGATGATATTAAAGAGGACTTGGGAGAAGGCCTTGAAGATTTCAAAAAGGAGGCCAAGGAAACTTTTAGTGAAATTAAGGAAGAAATAAATGAAGGACTATCTGACTTTAAAGAAGAGTCAGCAGAGGTGTTAGAAGCTGCAAAAGAGGAAATCAGAGACATTAAAGAAGATATCGCAGAGACTTTTGATGATAAAGAAGAGGAAGAAGTAATAGAAACTGAGAAAAAGTCCTTTTTTCAAAGGATATCTGAAGGCTTGTTAAAGACTAAGAAAAACTTTTCTGAAAAGATTGATGAAGTTGTATTTTCTTTCAAGAAAATAGACGAGGATATGTTTGAGGAAATTGAAGAGATACTGATAATGGCCGATGTTGGTGTAGAAACAACTATGCTAATAACAGACAAGCTTAGGGATAGGATTAACCAAGAGAGGAATGCAGAGCCTTCCATGGTCAAGACCTTCTTAAAGGAAGAAATTGGAAAAATTATGGAAGAGTCTGTAGAAAGTAATGACCTTAAACTTACACCATCACCTGCTGTATTATTGGTTGTAGGGGTGAATGGTGTTGGAAAGACTACAACCATTGGTAAGCTTTCCCATAAGTTCAAGAGTGAAGGTAAGTCTGTCCTTGTTGCTGCTGCTGACACCTTTAGGGCTGCAGCCATAGACCAGTTGGAAGAGTGGGGAAAGAGGGCAGGTATAGATGTAATTTCCCACCAAGAGGGGTCAGACCCTGCTGCCGTTGTCTTTGACGGAATCCACGCTGCCAAGGCAAGAAAAATTGACATACTAATTATAGATACAGCAGGTAGGTTGCATAACAAGTCAAACTTGATGAACGAACTTAATAAAATTTTTAGGGTTATTGACAAGGAGTACGAGGGAGCAACAAGGGAGGTCCTTTTAGTTCTTGATGCAACTACAGGTCAAAATGCCTTGAGCCAAGCAAAGACCTTCAAGGAAGTGGCAAATGTTACAGGTATAGCTTTAACCAAGCTAGACGGAACAGCCAAGGGCGGTATAGTTATTGCATTACAACATGAGTTGAACATACCGGTAAAACTGGTTGGGGTAGGAGAAGGAATTGACGACCTGCAGCCCTTTGAGAATAAAGCCTTTGTTGAAGCCTTGTTTGATTAATTAAACTTATTATATAGCGTATTGGTTATTGTTTAACTGATATGCTTTTATATTGCTATAGAAAATCTAAAAAATTAGCTTAATATTTTTATTCTATTTTTGCAACTTCAAACTTTAAAGACAGTTTGTAATTATCCAATACTTTTTTTACTCGAGAGATGAGTTCTTCTTCTGTCATCTTTTCGTTGTCAATATAAATATCTATTCCTATATTGTCAGGAACAGCTTCTATTTTGATTATATAGTCATCCCATTTATTGAAATTTTTAATGTCTTCGATTTCTTCAGGGGATTTTTTATTGTCATAGGCTAAGAAAAGAGCCGGATATGCCCATTCCCATATTTCACTATAGAATAATATTAATTCAGACACTAACCTCTTGTCGATATGGTCGCATTCAATTATATAAGACTTTTCATAGTAGGGGTAGGCAGTATATAGGTCACCAAAGGCATCTAGGTCAGGAGTATAGGCATAGACAACAGAGCCTTTTAAAAGCTCAATAATAACATCTCTGAGTATAAAATTGTATAAATATTCATTGGAATATTCTATAAAATGCTTTGAATTGTAAAAGTCATCAAAATCTGTATAATAATATTTATCTAAAGTGAAGGTATAGAAGTCAGACTGTCCTATCCATTTTCCTAAGACCATACTTTCTATTTTTTCTACTCTTAATTTTTCTTTATATTTTTTTAAGTCAGAAAAAAATTTAAAATACATAAGTCCACCTTCTTTATTAATCTTTTGCTTCTACAAATTCTAAGTCCATTTTATATCCTTCGAGGACTTCACTAATTCTTTTAATCAATTCTTCTTCATCAATTTTCTCGGGGTCTATGGACATAATAAGGCCTGTATATTCATCTGTTGACTCTATTTTTATAGCAAAGCCCTCCCATGTACTAAGGTCGTAAATAATTTTAAGGTCAGGCTCCCTTCTCTTTTCAGTATAAGCTATAAAGGTTGCAGGTCCGTCATAGTACCAGATATCGCTATAGGAAATCAGAAGGTCTGTAACCAACCTATAATCAATGGATTCACTTTCAACAATAAAACTTCCTTCCTTGTACATGTAGTTTGTGTATAGGTCTTCAAATTCATTTAAGTCCGGAGCATAGGCGTAAACTACAAAGTTTTTAAGAAGTGAAACAACAATATCTCTAATAATATAATCGTATAGGTATTCGTTGGAATAAACGATTAATTCATCCATGAGGTAATGTTTTTCTGTGGTTAGTAGATAAGAATTTTCGGGTTCTTTCTTTTTAACCAGATACATGTTATTTATTTTTTTCTTTTCCATTCGGTTTTATTTTCTTGGTCTTTTTTTGAAAATAAGTTAAAAATCATTATTATGCCCCTTCCTTCCTCAAGGATATAATTAGATTATATAGAATCCAATAAAAAAAGCAAATTATTTTTGTAAAATTCAAAAAAACAGTTGACAAAGGGATAAATAGATTGTAAAATATACTTTGTCAAGCGAAAGGCTTGACAGTTTTTATGTAGGTGATTGAATGCTTGAAGAGAAGGTCGAATACGGAAATTTATATGATTTTTACGGAAATTTATTGAATGATTCTCAAAAGAGGACTGCAAGGTTATATTATATGGAAGACCTTTCTTTGCAGGAGATTGGTGATGAGCTGAATATTTCAAGGCAGGCGGTTTTTGATAGCCTAAAGAGGGCAAGGAAGAACTTAGACGAGAGTGAAAGTAAGCTTGGTTTACTGAAAAGGTTTGAGGAAAACAAGGAGGCCTTTAAGTTGATTTCCAAGAAATTGAAGGGCTTAGAGGAGTTGGGAGACTTAAATTCAAGCCAGAAGGAAAGTTTGAAGGAAATATACGAATTAATTTCTGATATAATCGAATCCGATTAAGGAGGGAGATATGTTATTTGAATCTCTATCAGACAAACTACAGGGCGTTATAGGTAAGTTAAGGGGCAAGGGCAAGGTAACTGAAAAAGATATAGACGAGGCGATGAGAGAGGTAAGACTTGCCTTGTTAGAGGCGGATGTTAACTTCAAGGTGGTTAAAGATTTTATAAAGACCACTAAGGAAAGGTGCCTTGGGGCAGAGGTTATGGAAAGCCTTACACCGGCTCAACAGATTATTAAGATTGTAAATGAAGAGTTAATTAAGCTTATGGGGGCAGAGGGGACTAAGTTAAACATTTCAAGTAAGCCTCCGACTATAATTCTAATGTGTGGTTTGCAAGGGGCAGGTAAGACGACTACATCAGGAAAACTTGCCAATGTTTTAAAGAAGGATAAAAAAAGACCTCTACTCGTTGCCTGCGATGTTTACAGGCCGGCTGCTATTAAGCAGTTAGAGGTTGTCGGAGAAAAGGTTGGAGCTCCTGTTTTTACCATGGGTGATAAGATTAATCCGGTTGATATTGCCAAGGCTGGTGTTGAACATGGTATTAGAAATTCTAATGATGTAATAATCATAGATACTGCAGGTAGGCTCCATGTAGACGATGACATGATGGATGAAATTGAGAACATTTCCAAGGCTGTTAATGTTTCGGAAGCTTTGCTTGTTCTTGATGCTATGACTGGTCAAGATGCTGTAAATGTTGCAAAGACCTTTAGCGAAAGGGTTAATATTACCGGTGTAATTTTAACCAAGCTGGATGGTGATGCTAGGGGGGGAGCTGCTCTTTCTTTGAGGGCAGTGACTGATGTTCCTATTAAGTTTATAGCAACTGGGGAGAAGTTAGACCAGCTTGAAGCTTTTCATCCGGATAGGATTGCTTCCAGAATACTCGGCATGGGTGATGTTCTAAGCCTAATTGAAAGAGCTGAGGAAAATTACGATAAAAAGATTGCAAAAGAGATGGAAGAAAAACTCAGGGATGCATCATTTACCTTGGAGGACTTCTTGGTTCAAATTGAAGAGATGAAGAAGATGGGACCCATTGACCAGATAATTGGCATGCTGCCGGGAATGAATAACAAGATGTTAAAAAACATTTCCGTATCCGATAAGGATGTGGCAAAAATCCAATCTGTTATCCAGTCCATGACTCCAAAGGAGAGGATGACTCCTGAAATCATTGATTCCAGCAGAAAAAAAAGAATTGCTGCAGGCAGTGGGAATTCAGTTCAAGATGTGAATAAGCTCCTTAATCAATTCAAGGAAACTAAGAAGCTCATGAAGAAATTTTCGCAAATGACAGGAAAAGGCTCAAAGAAACCAAAGATGGGATTTCCTTTCATGTAATAAATTAGGAGGTGAGAAGATGGCAGTAAAGATAAGACTTAGGAGAATGGGGTCAAAGAAGAATCCTTTCTATAGAATAATAGTGGCAGACTCAAGAACAGCTAGGAATGGTAGATTTATAGAAGAGATAGGCTATTATGACCCGTTGACAGAAGAGAAGACAGTTAAGGTTGATAGTGAAAAGGCTAAAGAGTGGATAAAGAATGGTGCAAAGCCAACTGAAACTGTTGATAAGTTATTCAAGAAGCATGGGATTTACGAATAGGAGGCTGTAATGGGAGAGATAGTTGAATTTATTGCAAAATCTCTTGTGGATAATCCAGATGATGTAAGTGTAAAAGAGTCGGAAGATGGCGGCACTTTCACTGTTGAACTAAGAGTTAACAATGAAGATATGGGCAAGGTCATCGGAAAGCAAGGAAGAATTGCAAAGGCTATTAGAACTATTGTAAAGGCCGCTTCTATTAAAGAAAATAAGAGAGTAGAAGTAGAGATTGTTGACTAATGAAAGAGTATACCAAGATTGGTGAAATAGTCACCACCCATGGTATTAAGGGTGGGATTAAAATTTATCCAATCACTTCAGATATCGAAAGGTTCTTTGAACTGGGAAAAGTATATATTGGTAAAGATAAGGTTGAGGCTACAGTAGACAAGGTTTCTATAAATAAGAATATGGTTGTCTTAAGCTTGAAAGAGTATGGAAATATAAACGATGTTTTGGGCTTTGTAAAGTCATTTATCTATGTAGATGATGAAGACCGAATAGAACTTCCGGAAGACTACTATTTTTACCATGACCTAATAGGTTCAAGAGTCTACGATGAAGAAAGAAAAGAGCTTGGCGAGTTGATTGATATTATTGAAACTCTTGCCAACGATGTCTATGTCATTAAGAATAAAGAAAAGGAATTTATGGTTCCTGCTGTGAAGGAATTTATTATTGATGTAGATGTAGACAATAAGAAGCTTGTTGTTAAATTGATAGAAGGTATGCTATGAGGATTGATGTTCTTACCTTATTTCCGGAATTCTTTGAAGCCTTTGAAGACTTCAGTATAGTAGGCAGGGCAATTAAAGAGTCTATTGTGGAGATAAATTACACGAATATCAGAGATTTTTCAAGGAATAAACATAAAAAAGTTGATGACTATCCATATGGCGGTGGGCCCGGAATGTTAATGAGACCGGAGCCTATAGTAAGGGCAATTGAGAGTGTGAAAGATGACAATTCGATTGTTTACTACCTAAGCCCAAAGGGGAAAGCCTATAGCCAAGCTAAGGCTATGGAGTTGAGCAAGCAAGACCATATAATCTTGTTATCAGGTCACTATGAGGGTATAGACCAAAGGGTTATAGATAATTATGTAGACGAAGAAATTTCCATTGGCGACTATGTCCTCACAGGTGGAGAGATACCGGCAATGGTTGTTATGGATAGTGTTATAAGGTTATTGGATGGGGTCTTGAGTTCAAGTGAATCATATTTGGATGAATCTCACTCTTATGGTTTGCTGGAATATCCTCAATATACAAGACCCGATGACTTTAGAGGATTTAAAGTGCCTGAAGTTCTTCTTTCTGGTCACCATGGAGAAATTGAAAAGTGGAGGAAGGCAAAGGCGATTGAAATAACGGCTAAAAACAGGCCTGATTTATTAGAAGAGAGGAGGAACAAGTGATGGATTATATAAAGCAAATCGAACAAGAACAATTAAAAAATGACATCCCTGCATTTAATGCTGGGGACACTATAAAGGTTCACTATAGAATTATAGAAGGAGCTAGAGAAAGAGTTCAAGTTTTTGAAGGAACAGTTTTAAAAATTCAAGGACACGGAGTAAGGAAAACTTTCACCGTTAGAAGACTTTCCTATGGTGTTGGCGTTGAAAGAACATTCCCTCTACACTCACCAAGAATTGAAAAAATCGAAGTTGTGAGAAAGGGTAAAGTTAGAAGAGCTAAGCTATTCTACTTAAGAGACAGACAAGGTAAGTCTGCAAAAGTTAAAGAAAAGAAGAGCTATTAATAGAGTCCCCGAGTTTTATCTCGGGGTATTTTTATAGGGAGGTGACTAAATGAATATAAACTGGTTTCCGGGCCACATGAAAAAAACTATTGAAAGACTAAAGGAATCTTCAAAACTTGTCGATTCTGTAGTTGAGCTACTTGATGCTAGAATTCCTATTTCCAGTGAGAATCCAATTATTAGTGAAATTTTCGAGTCAAAGAAAATGATTACAGTTTTAAATAAGGAAGACTTGGCTGATGAGGAGGTAAATAGGAAGTGGTTGGAACATTTTAAGTCTTTGGGCAGGGAGGCCTACCTTCTAAATTCTGTTGACAGGTCTTCAATGAAAAAGTTTATTAGTGGTATCACAAGTGGTGGGAAGACAAGGACTAGAATAATGATTGTTGGCATTCCCAATGTTGGAAAGAGTACGCTGATTAATACATTATCAAGAAGAAAGGGCTTAAAGACTGGGAATAGACCCGGCGTTACTAAGACAAACCAATGGCTAAAGACAGACTTTGGAATAGACCTTTTAGATACACCAGGTGTCTTGTGGCATAAGTTTGAAGATAGGGAAACGGGTATCAATTTAGCCTTGACCGGTGCAATTAAAGATGAGATTTTAGATACAGAAGAGCTTGCAATTATTCTTATTAAAAAGTTAAGAGAAAGGTATCCAGAAACCATTGAAAATAGGTTCGGGATTGAAATATCTGACAAGGCAGACCATGAAGTTCTAGAAGAAATAGGATTAAAAAGAGGTGCTATAATAAAGGGTGGAGAAGTTGACTACTTTAAGGCTGCCAATCTTTTGTTAAACGATTATAGAAAAGGAATAATGGGTAGAATTTCTTTGGAGGAAGTTTAGATAATGTATGGAATTGAGATGGACTACTATAACAAGGGAGTTAATTACATTGCCTGCGTGGATGAGGTAGGCAGGGGCTGTCTATTTGGGGATGTAGTTTCTTGTGCTGTAGTTATGCCGAGGGATTCCGGAATAGAAAAGGTTATGGATTCTAAAAAACTTTCTGCCAAGAGAAGGGAAGAATTATCAGACTTAATTTTAAGTGAGGCAATAGCTGTTGGTATTGGAAGGGTAGATTCTAAACTTATTGATGAAATAAATATAAAGCAAGCAACAATTCTATCTATGAAAAAGGCACTTTCTGTTTTATCAACAAGGAATGGGGACTTGCTTTTACCGGAATTAATACTTGTTGATGCAGAGAAGTTTGAATTTGAAAATGTTCCGGTGATTTCAATTATAAAAGGAGATGAAAAGTCCTATGGAATTGCTGCTGCTTCAATAGTAGCTAAAGTCCATAGAGACTCCTTATGCCAAGATTGGGATGAATATTATCCTGAATATAAGATAGGAAAAAATAAGGGATATGGCACAAAGGAACATGTGGAAGCTATTAAATTAAATGGACCAAGCGAAATGCATAGGAAGTCATTTTTGACGAAGATTGGAGGGAGAATATGAGGATTGATCATTTAAACCAGCAGTTAGTTCAGCAGGTTCTTTTAGAATTGGCAGAATTAACAGAAAATTCTGTAATCAGAGGGAAGGTAGTAGAGCAAAACAAAGACCATATTCTTCTTAAAATGGGTTCTCAAGAAATTGAAGCCTCTCTTGAGGGAGAAATTGAAAATCTAGAAGGTAAAAATATTCGCTTCCTTGTTAAGTCAAATGAGGATTCAAGGATAGTTTTAAAACCTCTTTTGGATGAGAGTCAAATAAAAACAGCCGAAGCAAAAAATGAAAATACAGTAGAGGCACTTTTAAAACGATTAAATCTTCCTCAAGATAAGTCGAGCCAAGAGTTGATAAAAAACATGATGAAGTTTGGTCTTCCTATTGATGAGAAATCTTTTGAAGAGGCCTTTTCTCAGCTAAATAAGATGGAATCTTTATTTAATTTGAAAGAAGGAGAGAAGGTTTTTGTCAATAAAGATATTCCAATGGGAAAGTTAATTGATAATGCTGCTAACGAAGCGATTAAAACTGCCCTTAAAGACCCAAATTCCGAACTGGCAAAGACTCTAAACCAAATTGGGAACACAAGTGCTAAAGAGTCAGAAATATTAAATATATTAAAGAATTCAAAAAGTCCGGAGGAGGCACAACAAAAGTTAAACATGTTATTTACTGAAAAGGATACATCTTTACCTAAAGAAAACTTAACTTTAAATAGTAGAGAAAGTTTAACTATGCCTAATAAGGAAAATTTAATTAAGTCTAATATTGATAATCTGATAGTTTCCAAAGGAGATTTACAAGGCAAGGAAGAGGTGACTAGAGAAGTTAAGTCGTTTTTTGAAGGCTTGAAGCCAAATGACCCTGAAACCCTTCCAAAGCTTGTTTCTTTTTTCAAAAAGATGGATATACCTTTAAATTCAGAAAATATTAAGTCTATGGTTGAATACATTGAAAAGCCGGAACTCTTTATTAAAGAGCTAAAGACTTTTAATGAAGTTTTGAAAAATAGTCCTGAGCTTCAAGAACTGGTGAAAAGAGAAAAAGGCGAGGATGTTTCAAATCTTATAAACAAACTGGCAAAATCTTTAGATGATTCTGAAATGAGTAAAATTTTTAGGTCCCAATTAAGGGATGGACCGGTTGAAAGTCTTTCACAGAAGATGAACTTTATGAACGACATGAACAGGAACATGAATTTTATGATGTTTCCACTTAACGAACAGTTTTTTCAAAAAGAAGGCATGATAAACCTTATAAAGGATGGTAAAGGAAGAAAAGTTGACTATAAAAAAGATGTTAACATTATGATAAATGTTGAAACTAATAATCTTGGCAAGGTCAAGGTTACATGTAGACTGTCCAATAAAAAGTTAATAGTAAGGTTGAATGTAAAAAAAGAAGATATTCATATGTTTAAGAAAGAGTCGGACGAACTGATAAAGAAAATCGAAGATTTAGGATATGAAGTTGGAGAAATTGAATTCACTTATGACAAGGAACCTTCTATTTTAGACTTGCAGGTTGAAAATGAAAGACCAAATTTCTATCTTGATTTGAGGATATAAATGGAAAAAGATTCTAAAGAAAAAAGAGATAAGTTGAATGAAGTTTTACAGAGGGCTGTTGCACTACAATATGATATAGAAGTGGATAATGCACCAAAAGTAGTTGCCAAAGGTCAGGGAAGGGTAGCTGAAAACATAATTGAAAAGGGTGCGGATGCTGATGTCAGGGTATACAAGGATGAAAAGCTAGTGGACAGTCTTTTTGGCTTGCAGATAAATGAAGAGATACCGGAAGAGCTATATCAGGCAGTTGCAGAAATAATTTTTTATATTTATAATGTTGACGGCAAGAGGGGAATGTTAGATGGCTTATAATATTCAGACCGGCAGGTCAGGTGAAGATGCTGCTGTTGCATATTTAATTGAAAAGGGTTACAAAATAATAGAGAGAAATTACAGGAATAGAATAGGGGAGATTGACATTATTGCCATAGATGTGCCCTATGATATTCTTGTTTTTTTGGAAATTAAATCAAGAAGGAATAAAAAATATGGTTATGCTTTTGAAGCTGTGAACTACCACAAGCAAAGAAAAATCATAAATACATCTATGATGTATGTGGCTTTAAATAAACTAATTGACATTCAAATGAGGTATGATATAATCGAGGTATATTTTTTGGATAAAGAATGGCGTATATCTCATATTAAGAACGCCTTTGATGGAGGATAATATGTATTCACAGCTAAAGACCTGTGTTTTAAATGGAATAGAAGGATATATTGTAAATGTTGAGACAGACCTTCAAAACGGCATGCCTATATTTAATATAGTTGGACTTCCGGATATTTCCATAAAAGAGTCCAAGGAGAGGGTAAGGGCTGCAATTAAAAATTCTTCTTATGAATTTCCACTACAAAGGATAACGGTTAATCTTGCTCCTGCAAACTTAAGGAAAGAAGGTTCTCAGATGGACCTACCAATAGCAATTGGTATACTCAAGGCGGGGAATGTCATATTTGAAGATATAGATGAAGATACAGCAATTTTAGGTGAACTTTCATTAGATGGAGAAATATACGGAATTAACGGTATTCTTCCCATGGTTATAAGCCTGAGGGATTTAGGAGTTAAAAAAATAGTCATTCCTTTTGATAATAGGTTTGAGGCAGCTCCTGTAAAGGATGTGGAGATAATACCAGTAAAGAGCCTATCAGACCTAGTAAGATATTTGAATAAGGAATTAGAAATAAAGAATACAGATGGACTTGTAGAAGAAGGCGGAGAAGTCCATTATGATGTGGACTTTTCTGATATTAAAGGACAAGTTGCATTAAAAAGAGGAATGGAAGTTGCTGCTGCTGGTGGACACAACCTTTTAATGATTGGTCCTCCAGGGTCAGGAAAAACTATGGCAGCTATGAGATTGCCAACAATTCTTCCTGATTTAACTTTTGAGGAGTCAATAGAAGTTACAAAGATATATAGCATAACCGGTGAGTTAAAAAAGAGTGGACTTGTAAAGGAGAGGCCTTTTAGAGCTCCCCACCATACAGCTTCAGCAGTTTCTTTGATAGGAGGGGGAAGAATACCTAAACCGGGTGAAGTTTCCCTAGCCCATAACGGAGTCTTGTTTTTAGATGAGCTTCCGGAATTTTCTAGGAATGTATTGGAAGTCCTTAGGCAACCTATGGAAGATAGGCTTGTTAATATCACAAGAGCCAACGCATCTCTTACATTTTTATCAAACTTTATGTTGGTAGCTAGCATGAACCCATGTCCATGTGGTTATCTTGGAGACCCTACCCATGAATGCACCTGCTCTCAAAATTCCATAAGTGCTTACCTTAATAAAATTTCCAGTCCTTTATTGGATAGAATTGATTTGCATATGGAGGTTTCACAGGTTAAGTTTAAGGAAATAGATAGCTTAGAAAAGGGTGAGTCTTCTTCAGTTATCAGGGAAAGGGTCAGAAAGGCTAGAGAGATACAAACTGAACGCTTTAAAGATACAAAAATATTCTCTAATGCTATGATGAATGGAAACCAGATTAGCAAATATTGCCCTTTATCAAACTCTTCTAAAAAACTTTTGGAGGCAGCCTTTGATAGGTATGGATTTTCTGCAAGGACCCATGGTAAAATATTAAAAATTGCCAGAACTGTAGCTGATTTAAAGGGGTCAGAAAATATTGGAGACGAGGACTTGTTAGAAGCTATTAGGTATAGGACAATAAACAAAAAATATTGGGAGCGGTAATGGAAATAAAACTTGATGATTTAATTATATGGTTAAACAATTTATACTTAGATGCCTATCAAATAGACATTGTTTTAAATAATTTTGAAGATATTGAATTTTTCTTTTCAAAAGAAGCTGAAACAGTTATTAAGAAACTCTTACCTAAGAATGTTACTACAAAAATCATTGAAAATAGGGATGTTAGTAAAATTAAAGATTTAGTTTCACAGGTGAAGGATAAATACAATATTATTACTTGCGAGTCGGAAGAATTTCCAAGCTTATTAAAGCTTATAGAAGGTTCGCCAAAGTTATTGTACTATAAGGGGGATATCTCTCTACTTAATAATGAATTACTTGCTGTAGTTGGGGCAAGAAAGATTACAACATATGGAAAGTGGGCTTGTGAAAAACTAATAAGGGAAATTTCAAATTATCCAATAAGTATAGCAAGCGGTTTGGCTATCGGGACAGATACTGTTGCCCATAAGGCAGCCATTGATAACGGCTTAAAGACAGTAGGTGTTCTAGGTACAGGCATTGACTTAATATATCCACAGAGAAACAGGGCTCTCTTTGAAGAAATGGAAGCAAACCATCTTATAATTACTGAATTTAGACCTGGTACTCCTGGATATAAAACAAATTTTCCAATGAGGAACAGGATTATTTCCGGCATTTCAAAGGCAGCTTTAATAATAGAAGCAAAGAGACGGTCAGGTTCACTAATAACTGCAAGGAATGCCTTTGAGCAGGGGAGGGAAGTTTTTGCTGTACCTGGCAATATTAATAGCATCTTAAGTGAAGGGACAAATGATTTGATAAAGGATAGTGCTAACCCTGCAACAGAGGGTCGAGATATTATAGAAGGGGTTGAAAGTTTCAGGAAATTGAAGGATAAGTCTGATTCTGTTAGCATAGATATAGATGGTTTAAGTGATGATGAAAGAAAAATTTACGAAATATTGAAAGAGGGGCCAAGCTCTATAGATATTATTTCTTTCAGGACAGGAATGGCTGTAACAGAAATAAATCCTATTTTGACGATTTTGGAAATAAAGGGTTGTATTAAAGAAATAGCAGCTAGTAATTTTTCGATTATTTGAGGTGAGTATGAAAAGTTTAGTTATAGTAGAATCGCCAGCTAAGGCAAAGACAATAGAAAAATTTTTAGGTAAGGATTATAAAGTTGTAGCATCAGTGGGACATTTAAGAGACCTTCCTAAAAGCCAGATGGGTGTTGACTTGGAAAACAATTTCGAGCCAAAATATGTAACCATTAGGGGCAAGGGAGATATTACCAAGATGCTAAGACAGGAAGCTAATAAGGCTGATAGGATTTACTTGGCAACTGACCCTGATAGGGAGGGCGAAGCTATTAGTTGGCATATAGAACATATATTAAAAATAGATGAAGATGAGCCTGTTCGTGTGGAGTTTCATGAAATTACAAAGGATATCGTTAAATCAGCAATAGAAAAACCAAGGAAGATTGACCTGGACTTAGTAGATGCTCAACAAGCCAGAAGGGTATTAGATAGGATAGTTGGATATACTATAAGTCCACTTCTATGGAAAAAAATAGGCAAAGGCCTTAGTGCAGGCCGTGTTCAATCTGTTGCTTTAAAGATAATTTCAGATAGGGAAGAAGAGATAAAAGCCTTTGTACCAGAGGAATATTGGAGTATTAAAGCTATTTTAAAAGATGGGAAAACAGAATTTGTAGCTGACTTTTATGGTGTATTAAAGGGTAAAAAGGAAGAAAAATTACCCATAGCTAATGAGAAAGAAGCTAATGAAATATTAAATGCTTTAGATAAGAAAAGTTACCTTGTTAGGGAGGTAAAAAAGGGTAAGAAAAATAAAAATCCTAGCCTGCCTTTTATTACATCAACACTCCAACAAGAGGCTTCAAAAAAATTAGGATTTTCATCTAGAAAGACCATGCAGGTAGCTCAAAATCTATATGAAGGTTTGAGTATAGGTAAAGGAGACCAAGTAGGTCTTATTACCTATATGAGAACAGACTCTACAAGACTTTCAAAAGAAGCTGTTGCCAGTGCAAAGGATTTTATTACAAAGAATTATGGTAAAGAGTATTCCAATGGTGGAAAAACTTATGCTAATAAGAATAAAAAAGAATCTCAAGATGCCCATGAAGCTATAAGGCCTACGGATGTATTAAGAACACCAGAATCGCTAAAAAAATTCTTAAGTGCAGACCAGTTAAAACTATATACCATGATATGGAAAAGATTTGTTGCATCTCAAATGAGCCAAGCTGTATATGATACAATCGCTGCAACCATAGAGAACAATGGATATATTTTTAAAATTAATAATTCAAAACTTGCATTTCTAGGATTTTTAAAAGTTTACGATTATGATGAAGAAGAAATGGGTAGTTTAACAGCAGGAACTTTGAAAGAAGGCGATAATCTTACAGAAAAAAAAGTCGAAGCTAACCAACATTTTACAAAACCACCTGCCAGATACACTGAAGCTTCATTAATTAAGACTTTAGAAGAGTTGGGCATAGGTAGACCGAGCACCTTTTCTTCAATAATTTCTATCTTATTAAATAGAAGATATGTTTCTGTTAAGCAAAAATCTTTTTATCAAACAAAACTTGGAGAAAAAGTTAATGGTATCTTACAAGAATATTTTACATCTATAATAAGCGAAGGGTTTACAGCGGAAATGGAAAACAAGCTGGATGAAATTGCTGAGGGAGAATTAAATTGGAAAGATGTTGTTAGAGAGTTTTATGTGGACTTTGAAGACTACTTAAAAAAAGCAGACAAGGAAATAGAAAAGCAGGAAGAAGAGGTAAGGATTTCGGAAGAAAAATGTGAAAATTGCGGAAGAAATCTTGTATATAAAACAAGCAGATATGGTGAATTTTTAGCCTGTCCAGCCTATCCTGAATGTAAGTTTACTAAGTCAATTGTAGAAAAGCTTGGCGTAGAATGTCCAAAGTGTGGTGGAGAGGTTATTATAAAGAGAACAAAAGGCGGTAAAGTATTTTATGGATGTGATAATTACCCTGACTGCGACTTTGTTTCATGGGATGAACCAAGCAATATTAAATGTCCAGTTTGTGACGGTATGATGGTGTATAAAAGGAGAAAGAAAGGCGATTATCTCCAATGCATAAATAAGGAATGTGGAGAAAAAATTTATGATTTGCCAGAGAATTCAAAAGAATAATATTATTTATTAAAACAATTAATTAAACATTATTCAATGAGTTTATTTAGCTAATTGGACAGCGGAACGCGACATTAAAATGACAATATTGTAAAAATAAAATATAAATTTTGTACAAACTTATAATTATATGTTATTATAGGGATATTAAATATATTTCCATATTGAGAAGGAGGGACAATATGTTTAGTCAAATGTTTAATAATATTGATTTTTATAAGCTTTCTCTTGATGGTTTATCCGAAAGGAGGAATGCTAACCTGCATAACATATCAAATTCAAACACTCCTAACTACAAGAGAAAAACTGTCTCTTTTGAAAATCAATTAAGAGATGCTATAGACAAAAAAGGTGTATATATGAGAAAGACACACCCAAACCATTTAGGAATTGGCAGGGGTGAGTTTTCACCTATTACAAAAGAAGATAGGTCTGGTAATTATAGGGCAGATGGAAACAATGTAGATATCGATGTTGAGAATACTGACTTATGGAAAACATACTATATGTATAGTTTAACAACAGATCTTATTAAGGGTGAATTTGACAAGTACAGAACAATTATACAAGAAGGAGGTAAATAATGATGTTTAATTTTATGGATATTAGTGCAAGTGCACTTACAGCTGAGAAGACAAGGATTGACATCATTGCAAAAAACCTTGCTAATGCAAATACAACAAGGGCAACAGGTGGAATGCCTTATAGGAGACAGATGCCTGTTTTCAAAGAACATACTGTGAATAGTTTTTCCAGAATACTTAATTCCAAAATTAATCGTTCAAACTTCGAAGGTGTGAAGATATCAAGAATAGTAGAAGACCAAAGTCCATTCAGAACTATTTATGAACCTGGACATCCAGATGCGGATGAAAATGGATACTTGAAGACTTCAAATGTTGATGTTGTTAAAGAAATGGTTGATATGATAAGTGCTCAAAGGGCATATGACTCTAATATAACTGCAATTAATACTTCAAAAGCTATGATGACAAAAGCGCTTGAAATAGGTAGGAGGTAGAAGAAATGAGAATAGACCCTCTTACTAGTTTATATAATTCAATGTCTGTGAAGGGAGTAATCGATGAAGAATACATGAAACCTAAACAGACTACTTTTGGTGACGTACTAAAAGATGCTGTAACAAGAGTAAACGATGATCAAATTAAAAGTAATAAGATGAAACAGGATCTTCTTTTAGGAAGGATAGACAACCCTCATGATGTTTTAATTCAAAGTGAAAAAGCTTCTCTAAGCCTTCAGGCCTTAATGGCTGTAAGGTCAAAAATTGTTGAGGCTTATAAGGAGATTATGAGAATTCAAATTTAATTGACGGGAGAGACTGTTGGTGCAAGAGACAATTCAAAAGTATAAAGAAAAGTTAATTGAATATTGGAATGGTCTTACTAGGAATAGAAAAATTTCTTTAGTGGCTATTATTATTGCTGCTTTAGTTGTTTTGTTTCTAATATTTAATTATTTTACTAGGGTAGAATACAAGGTTTTGTATAGCGGTTTACCCCTTAAAGACCAGTCAAAAATTACTGCAAAATTAGATGAGCTTAGTATTCCTTATAAATTAGAGGGTACCTCGTCAATTTTGGTTCCTGCTGAAGAAGTGAATAGGGCAAGGATTGAGCTGGCAGGGGATAACCTTCCATCATCAGGATATGATTATGACTCAATGTTTCAAGATAGTAGTTGGAGTCAAACTTCTTTCGATAAATCAGTAAGGCTAAAAAGATGGAAAGAGGAGACTCTTCAGCAATCTATCGAGTCAATAGAGGGCATATCCAATGCCACTGTAATGCTTACTATTCCGGACAATACAAATTTTGTTTTGGCAGAGCAAGAGGTTTTGCCATCCGCTTCAGTTACAATTGTATGGGATGGTGGAGGGTCTAGAAGGGCTGAAATTGTTAAGTCTATACAAAACATTGTTGCCACTTCTACCGTTAAATTGACACCAGACAATGTAACAGTAATAGATAATGAAGGTGCATTACTAAGTTCAGGCATGTCAGATTCCTTTGTCTCTGATGAAGCCTATGCAATCCAAAGCAAACATGAAGCACTATATGATCAAAAGATAAAGTACTTATTGGAGCATGTTGTAGGCAGAGGGAATGTTACTGTAATGACCAGTGTGAAAATAAGCATGGATGTGGAAAAGACTGTTGGGGTTAAATATGCTCCTCCATTAGAAGGTGAAGATGAAGGTTTAATCAGGTCTATGGACACTTTAAAAGAAACCATGCAAGGTGGTAGTGCAGTAGGTGTCCCAGGGACGGAAACAAACATAGAAGATTATGAAACTCTAGGTAGTGAAAATTCTTTATATAATAAACAAACAGAAACAATAAATAGGGAGTTAAACGAACTTAGGACAGAGGTTAGAAAGACACCAGGGCAAATTGAAAATATTACTATCTCTGTTATACTTAATAAAAAAGCGCTACCGAATGAAGAGTTAACTACTGAAGATCAGGCCTTATTTATAGATGTTGTAAAAAATGCAGCAGGTTCAAATGTAACACAAGTTTCTGTTATTGCAAAAGACTTTGCAGAACCTGAAGTTATAGCTGATGCTGAAGAAAAAGGTTTTAACTTCCTTCCTATTTTAATTATTGCATTGATATTAATTGCTCTTCTTGTCTTCTTGCTGCTAAGGGCAAGGGCTAAGAAGAAGGCAGAGGAAGAAGCAGAAGCCGAAAGATTAAGGGAGCTTGCATTGAAAAAAGAACTTGGCGACGAAGATATGGAACTTGAGTTTGAGACAGATGAGTCAAGGATGAAAAAGCAAATAGACTTATTTATAGAGCAAAGACCAGAGGCTGTTGTTCAGCTTCTAAGGAATTGGTTGAACGAATAGGAGTTATAAATGGCGAAAAGACAATTTACTGGAAAGGAAAAAGCTGCGATACTATTAATTGCTCTTGGACCAGAAAAATCTGCCATTGTATTTAAACATTTGTCAGATGAAGAAATCGAGGAGCTTACGCTTCAAATTGCCAACATGAGAATGGTTTCCCCAGAGGAAAAAGAAATGGTGATAGAGGAATTCTATCAAATTTGTCTTGCCCAAGAATATATTTCAGAGGGTGGCATTAACTACGCTAAAGAAATCCTGGAAAGGGCAGTTGGAGAAGGCAAGGCAGTGGATATTATTGGGAAATTGACATCTTCTTTGCATGTTAAGCCCTTTGAATTTATTAGAAAGGCTGACCCTAATCAGTTATTAAGTTATATTCAAAATGAACATCCTCAAACCATTGCTCTCATACTTTCTTATATGTCACCAAACCAAGCTTCGCAAATTTTGTCAAGCTTACCTATTGAAAAACAACCAGAGGTTATCAAGAGAATTGCCTTGATGGATAGGACCTCTCCCGAAGTAGTTAGAGAGGTTGAAGATATATTAGAGAGTAAATTCTCTAATATATTAGCTCAAGACTATACAACTACTGGTGGTATTGAGAATGTTGTCGATATGTTGAACTCTGTTGACAGGAGTACAGAGAAAAACATTATGGAAGAGTTAGAAATCCAAGACCCAGAATTAAGTGAAGAAATCAGAAGAAGGATGTTTGTATTTGAGGATATTGTTGGCCTAGATTCAAGGTCTATCCAAAGAATTGTTAGAGAGGTTGATAATTCACAATGGGCTATTTCTTTGAAATCAGCTTCGGAGGATGTAAAAAATACTATATTTTCCAACATGTCTTCTCGTCTAGTAGAGATGATAAAAGAAGACATAGAATTTATGGGACCTGTGAGGATAAAAGATATAGAAGATGCACAGCAAAATATTGTTAATGTCATAAGAAAACTTGAAGAAGAAGGCGAAATAGTAACTCCTCGTGGAGGGGATGAAATGGTACTATGATAATTAAATCTAATAGTGTCATTAAAGTAAAAAGTAATATTGAAGAAAAAACTCCAGATATTATTATAGACCCTGAAGAAGCTTCTAGAGTATTGAAGGAAGCCAAAGAAAAGGCTGAGCTTATAATATCTAATGCTA
>JAAYNG010000079.1 GCA_012520935.1 Tissierellia bacterium
GTTCAAACCAAGATATTGAGTGGGCATTTGACCATGACTTAAAAGACTTGTTTATACTACAATCAAGACCTATTACTACACTTAAGAAGGAGGAAGTTGAAGTGTCAACTGGTAAAAAATTAACTGACTTAAAAGCAATTGTAAGAGGGCTTCCTGCCTCTCCAGGAATCGGCAAGGGTATTGTTAGAAAAATTATGGATATATCTGAAATAAATAGGGTTCAAGAAGGAGATGTCCTAGTAACAGGTATGACAAATCCAGATATGGTTCCTGCCATGAGAAAGGCAAAGGCAGTTGTTACAGATGACGGAGGAAGGACTTGCCATGCGGCGATTGTTTCTAGAGAACTAGGTATACCCTGTATAGTAGGTGCAAATAATGCAACTGAAGTTTTAAAGGAAGGTATGGAGGTTACTGTTGATGCTACCAGAGGCGTTGTTTATGAAGGTTTAGCTGATGATGAAGAAAAACAAGAAACGACGAGTGCAGGAGGAAATATTTCCCAAGAGATAATTTCATATTTATCACCTGTAACTGCAACTAAGATTTATATGAATCTTGGAGAGCCTTCAATTATTGGCAAATATAAAGACTTACCTTTTGATGGTATAGGTCTTATGAGAACAGAGTTTATTTTCACTAACATGATAGGTGCTCATCCTATGTACCTTGTAAAAACAGGACAAGGCGATTTAATGATAGAAAAAATGGCAGAAGGCATACAAACAGTTGCCCAAGAAATTTTTCCAAGACCATTGGTTGTAAGACTATCAGACTTCAGAACTAACGAATTTAGAGGACTTAAGGGTGGAGAAGAGGTTGAACCTATTGAAGCTAATCCAATGATTGGTTGGAGAGGTGTATCAAGATATATTTCTCCTGCTTATGAAGAAGGTTTTAGGCTTGAATGTAGAGCTCTTAAGAGGGTAAGAGATGAATTTGGTCTTACAAATGTTTATGCTATGTTACCTTTTGTAAGGACTACATGGGAATTGAAGAAGGTTAAAAAAATTATGGCTGAAGAAGGTCTTGAAAGGGATAGGAATTTCCAAATTTGGATAATGGCTGAAGTTCCTGCTGTAGTTTTTGAGGCTGAAGAATTTGCAGAGTTAGTTGACGGATTTAGCATTGGGTCAAATGACCTCACTCAATTAACTATGGGGGCAGATAGGGACTCAGGTATTCTTAATAACATGGGATACTTCGACGAAAGGAATGAAGCTGTTAAGAGGTCAATTTCAATTCTCATTAAGGCTGCCCATAAGAAAGGAATAACCTGTTCAATTTGTGGACAAGGTCCAAGTCAATATCCGGAATTTGCAGAGTTCTTGGTAAGAGAAGGAATTGATTCAATGAGTGTAAATCCGGATACTGTTGCATACACAAGAAGATTGGTAGCATCCGTTGAGCAAAAAATGATGTTGAAGAAACTTAGAGAAGAATAATTTTTGGGCGATTGAAAATCGCCCTTTATTTACAAATGATGGGAGTTAAGATGAAAGAGGATATTATTTATTTTAAGGAAAAAAGTGAAGAATTAGGTCAGGAGGTAAGTTTTCCAATATTTGCTTCTTATTGTGGTGCAGCTTTAAAAAAAAATAAAAACATAGAGGTTAAACATATACTTGCTACTATGATGTATTTGATTGGTCAAGGAGAAGAAGTGGAATACTATAAGACCTTATTAAATAAAGATCTAGAATTTTCTGTGAGGTCTGCCATAAGTGTTGCAGATGAGTTTTCTGAGGAAGGAGATTATGACACTGCTCTTTCTATTTACCATGGGGCCTTAATTATTTCAGATAATGATTACAGAATATTATTTAATATAGCATTAACTTTTGAAAAAAAATACTTGTCAACAGATGGAAAAGAAGAAAATTTAATGAAAGAGTCTGAAAGGATTTTACATTTGGTTTTGGATAAAAAAGAAAATTTTCCACCTGCAATTTATAAGCTTGGCTATATTGCCAAGAATAAGGGGAACTTTTTAGAGGCCAAGCTATATTTTGAAAAATTTATTAAATATTCTGAAGACGAGCTATTAAAAAGTGAAATAAGAGAAGAGATAGATATATTGTCTAATGATTCATTATTGGAAGAAGGGCTTATATATTTTGAAAATAGGAAATATCCAGAAGCTATAGAAAGTTTTAAGAAGATAAAGACACCTTCGTCTAATGTAGAATATTATTTAGCTATGTCCTATTTACAAGTTGGCGAGATAGAGTCTGCAATCAAAAGTTTAGAAAATGCTATCGAACTTGAGCCGAACAATTGGGCCTTTTATAATGACCTAGGATATGTATATTTTGATAATAATCTTTATTTAGAAGCTATAAAGATATACAGTCTAGGCATAGAAAATGCAGAGACTAATTATATTATATATGCCAATAGGAGCCTTGGATATACAATGATTGGTGAATACAAGAAAGCCTTGGAAGATATAAAAATAGCTTATGAATTGAATGAAGATGAAGCCTTACTTGCTAGGTATGAAGAATTGAAAGGAATAGTGGGAGAATAGTAAAGACAAATCAAGCTATAGAAAAAACTACAGCTTGATTTATTTGACATAAATTATTTCTTTTTCTGTTATAACCTTATCTACACTAATATCAAAACTTTCTCTTGGAACTTCATTTACTATTTGCAAGTCAAAGGCTATTCCGATTTTCTTTACTTTTGGAATATCTTCCAAAAACCTATCATAATAGCCCCCGCCATAACCAACTCTATAGCCTTCTCTGTCAAAGGCAACTGAAGGAACTATTACTAGGTCAATTTCTTCTTTAGGAACTTCAATTATTTTATTTTCATCTACAGAAAGAATACCATACTTTCCTTCGACCAATTCATCCAGGCTACTTATTTTACTAGCTATCATTTTACGAGGTTTATTATAGGTAAAGGGTATGGCAACTGTTTTGTTTTCTTTAAATGCATCTAAAATGATGTCTTTTGTTATTACTTCTGACCCGAAGTTAATAAAAATAAAAATATTTTTTGCTGTTTTGTACTCATTACTAGCGAGTAGAAACTTAGTGATATTTGCACTGAAAGCGTGTATTTTAGTGGCGTTAAGCGTATCTCTTTCTGTTAAAATTTTTTCTCTTATTGTTTTTTTATCCATATTTCATCATCTCCATTACTTTTTTATTAAAATTCGTTGAAATTCTCGGTATCTTATATTATAATATACCGTATAGTATTTGTAAATAGATGAGGAGTTAATATGATTTCATTCGTAGGAGTGACTAAAAAATATAAAGATACTGTTGCGTTAAATAATGTATCGTTAAAGATTAATAGTGGAGACTTTGTTTTTATAGTAGGTTCAAGTGGTGCAGGCAAGTCAACACTTATAAAATTATTACTTAAGGAAATAGAACCTACAGAAGGGAAAATTTACTTTGATGATTTAGATATTACAGAGTTAGGATATAGGAAGGTTCCTTTTA
>JAAYNG010000010.1 GCA_012520935.1 Tissierellia bacterium
AAACTATTGACTTTTCATAGGCTAAATGACTATAATTGATAGGATGGAGGGGTGATTTATTGGATAGATGGATTTCAATTCTTCCGCTATTGGTAGCACTGGCTATTGCGCTATTTTCAAAGTCTTCAGTATTTGCCTTGCTGATAGGTGTAATAATTGGAGTTGTCTTACTTGGAGAGAATGTTCTAACGGGCTTTAGTAAGGTTGGAATTTCTGCCTTGGCGGATGAAAATTTTATTTGGGTTTTATTGATTCAAGTTTTTTTAAGTATAATGGTTGCCTTCTTCCAAAAGATGGGGGCTGTAGATATTTTTTCAAATGCAGTTTCTAGAAAAAACATAAAAAGACGAGGTGCCCAGGTGTTTGCTTGGTTTTTAGGTATCTTGATTTTTTTCTCGGAACATCTTTCTGCCCTTTATGTAGGAACAGTTATGAGGGGGATTACAGATAAGGCAAGGATTTCCAGGGAGAAGTTAGCCTATATAATAGACTCAACTTCTGCACCTGTTTGTACAATTGTTCCTTTTTCCAACTGGGGTGTCTACATGGCAAGTCTCTTGGTGGGTACTGGCTTATTTGTGGGGAAAACAGAGGCAATGGGGGCAATTTTTAGGATGATACCCTATAACTTTTATGGGATTATTTCTGTATTTTTTGTAGGCTTGATTGCCATAGGGATAATACCTGATTTTGGACCGATGAAGAAGGCAGAGCAAAGGGCAATAGAAACAGGGGCTGTATATGCAGTGGGGTCAAATCCTTTAATTGGAAAAGAGATGAAGGATATTGTGCCACAGGTTATAGTTAGGCCCAATGTTATTCTTCACTTCATTGTGCCCTTACTAATAGTTGCCCTAATTACAATCATTAGTTTTGCAACCATAGGCGAGATCCTTATATTAGAGGCCTTTATAGCAACTGTTTTTTACCAGTTTGCAATTATGTACTTGCAAAAGATGTGTACTTTAAAAGAAATCCTTGACACTGCAATGGCAGGGGTAAAGTCGATAGTTAATGCGATATTGGTGACTGCACTTGCCTATTGCTTAAATTATATTACAGGACATTTGGGAGTTAAGGAGTTTATTATGGAGACTACAAAGCCTTGGTTAAGTCCAAGCTACTTGTGGGCAGCGACCTTCTTGACTGGTTTCGTTGTTTCATTCTTTACAGGGACTTCTTGGGGAAATTATGCCATCTTGGTTCCAATCATGGTACCAATAGCAATAGGCTTGTCTGGAGGAAATGAGACTACTCTGGTTTATGGGACTATAGCTGCGATTATGGGCGGTGTATCCTTTGGGGAGCACTGTTCGCCAATTTCAGATTCTACAATACTAGCTTCATTAAGTGCAGGCTCTGACCACATAGACCATGTTAAGACCCAGTTGCCCTATGCAATTACCGTTGGAGTTATTGCCTTAATCTTGTACTTGGTAATCGGAATCCTTTATGGGAAAATAGCGTAAATAAAAAAGGCCTTAGGCCTTTTTCTATGCTAATAAGTAGTTTTCTTCGCTTTGTACAACATCTACAACTGTAGAAATTAAGTCTTGGATTCCTATTTCATCCAGACCGAGCATTTCAAGAGCTCTTTCAGATATCTTGTAGTTCATACCATCCGCACCCATTCCAATCCCAACCATCATGGTGATTGCATCAGCCACATGGACAATATTAACCATCATAATATTATCATCTGCAGCATCCGGGTCATGGTGGTATTTAATTGCATCTACAAGGTGCTTTGGTAGGTTCCATTTTTCAGCAACCTTACCACCAATCTCTGTATGGCTAAAGCCCAACACCTTTGCTTCTGCCTCGTCAAAGGTCGATCCTTCTTCCACTAGTTTCAAAATTTCACCATATTCATCTTCTAGGTATTGGCTAAGGACTGTTTTACCAACATCGTGGAGGAGTCCGGCTATGTAAGCCTCCTCTTGGTCCCTATACTTAATCCTTTTGGAAATTTCCCTGGCTGCAATGGCACAGGTTTGTGACTGTTGCCATAGGTCATCTTTTTCCATTTCATAGCCCTTTAATTCAACATTCATGTACTTATTTAATACTGATGCGAAGGCGATACCCTTTATTGCCTTAAATCCAATTAAGACTGCTGCCTGGGAAATAGTTGAAATCTTCCTGTTGTAGGTATAGTAGGCGGAGTTGGCAACCCTTAAAATCTTAGTAGTAAGCACTTGGTCTTTCAAGATTACTTCCTCCAAGTCTCTAATGGTTGCTTTTGGGTCTTCAGTTATATTTATTATTTGACCAACTACCATTGGTAGCGGTTTCATATCTTGGACTTTTCTTACTATTGAATCCAATGTATTATTGTTCACGATAATCCCCCCTAATATCCTAGCATTATTATACACTATATACCCAATTTTTAAAAGTATAATTTTTTTTATGAGTTTATCTTATATAATAGATTATTTAGTATCAAAAATCAGATTTAAGACTTCTTTCAATAGAGTTCTAATTATTTATCGACATCTTTATTGATATGTTTAGTTTTGTGATATAATATTTTTGAAAGGTGGCAATTTTGTATGAAAATTTTCTTTTCTGAACTGAAGAGGCGGTATGAGTTAGTGGATGTGTCAGGCATTGCTGCCGAGGCAGCCTACTATTTGATACTTTCAATATTTCCCTTTTTTATCAGCCTACTTAACTTAATCCAATACTCCCCTCTAAAGGACAAGGGAGTTACTGAAAGGGCCTTGGAATTAATACCTGAACAGATATCAGATATTATATCAAGTGTATTGGTTGACCTACTGGACGGGTCAAGTCCTTTGCTGTTATGGATTTCTATTTTTCTAGGTATTTTTTCTGCATCCAAGGGGATAGGTGCAATTATTAAAGGTATAAACAAGTCTTTCTTAGTTGAGGAGGATAGGGGTCTTATAAAAAATAAGGCTTATGCCTTTGCAGTAACTTTTTTATTTATATTTATTATAATAATTTCCATAACCGGACTGGTCTTTGGTGATGTGATTGTCAACAGGTTATTTTTAAAGTTTGACATACCTATAGAGGCAAAGAAGATAGTGGACCTTTTGAAGTATGCCTTGATTGGAGGAATACTTGCCTTAAGCTTTACCCAGCTTTATTATATCAGCCCTAACTTGGCAAGGAAGGATAAGCCAACTGTAAAGCACGCCTTCCTTGGTGGACTATTCGCAACGATTTTTTGGATAGTAATTTCTAACGGATTCTCCTTTTATATAAATAATTTTGCATCCTACTCCAAGACCTATGGGAGTCTCGGGGGCATAATAGCACTAATAGTTTGGCTTAACTTGACTGCCAATGTGATTATAGTTGGTGGGATAATTACCGGTGTCTTGAAGGACGGGGAAGGAAAAACGGACAAGTAGGGACGGTTCCTTTTGCTCACAGCTAAGGTGATGGCTCAATCAATGCCTAATTAAAGATGGCAAAACAGGCAAGATGTAGTTAAATTAAAGAAAAAGATATGTAGAGGATTACTTATGCTTGAATTCATTGAAGCTTTGGAATCTGATGCTCATGAGATTGCCGTAATAAGACAAAGGTCAAGGGATAGTACATATCGAGGGATATATAGCGACGATATGATTGATAATTTGATTACGAGTTACATGAAGCTAAAATTATTAATATAATCACTAATGAACAGAAATGTATGTTGAAGCTGATAGTTGATGGTGCATTAATTGGTTATATGTCCTATGGTGTCCCAACCTTTAAGTGTTTTGAAGCTAGTTGTAAATACGCATCATTATAAGGTGTTAAGGGATATGGCAATCTATTAATCTTAAAAAAACCGAGAAACTAAGTTCTCGGTTTTTTGAGTTAATTAATCTCTTCTGTTAAATGGCAGGCTACGAAGTGGCCTGTTGAATATTCTTTAAATTCCGGGCTTTCACTCCTGCAGATATCCTTTGCGTATGAACACCTTTCTACAAACCTGCAACCCGGTTTTACATTTATTGGACTTGGGACATCTCCTTCCAGCATTATCCTCTTTCTTGCCCTTTGGATTGCCGGGTCCGGAACAGGAATTGCTGACAGCAGTGCCTTTGTGTATGGGTGCATTGGGTTATTATAAAGTTCCTCTGACTCCGCCAACTCCATAAATTTCCCCAAATACATTACTGCAACCCTGTCGGAGATATACCTGACCATGGATAGGTCATGGGCTATAAACAAATAAGTAAGCCCCATCTCGTCTTGCAAGTCTTGGAGCAGGTTTACTACTTGGGCCTGGATTGAAACATCTAGTGCCGAGATAGGCTCATCGCAGACTATGAACTTCGGCTCTGTTGCCAAGCTCCTTGCGATACCAACCCTTTGCCTTTGGCCACCGGAGAATTCGTGAGGGAACCTCATGGCATGTTCTTCACTAAGCCCAACCCTGTCCAGCAACTGGATAACCCTTTCATACCTTTCCTTGCTATTGGCAGGAATACCATGGACATCCAAAGGTTCTGCCACTATATCAAGTACTGTCATTCTAGGGTTAAGAGAGGCATAAGGGTCTTGGAAGATCATTTGGAAGTCCTTCCTTACATCGTGGAGTTCCCTCTTGTTCATTTTAAAGACATCCTTATCTTTAAAAAACAACTCTCCTCCTGTCGGCTCGTAGAGCCTTATGACTGTCCTGCCGGCAGTGGACTTACCGCAACCGGATTCTCCAACCAGACCAAGTGTTTCCCCCTCAAATATATCAAAGCTGATATCATCAACAGCAAGGAGGTTTCCACTTGGGACCTTAAAATACTTCTTAATATTTTTCGCTCTTATAATCGGTTCCATTAGTTCCCCTCCTTTGCTTGTTTCTGGTTGAGCCAACACCTAGACATGTGAGTGTCTGAATGTTTTGTGAATTGAGGGTTGTTTTCTCTACATATATTCATAGCGTAGTCGCACCTGTCAAAGAATGAACAGCCCTTAGGCGGGATGTATAAGTCCGGTGGCGACCCTTCTATAGAGTGTAGTCTTTCGTCCTTCTTCATGTCAGGCCTTGGGACTGAGTAGAGAAGTTTCTTTGTATATGGGTGGATAGGGTTGTCAAATATATCATTTGCAGTCCCTTCTTCCACGATTTGCCCTGCATACATTACAATGATATCGTCAGCCATATCTGCAACAACGCCAAGGTCATGGGTTATTAGAATAATAGCTGTGTTTAAGTTATCTTTTAGCCTCTTCATTAGGTCCATGATTTGTGCTTGGACTGTAACATCAAGTGCTGTGGTAGGTTCGTCTGCTATCAAGAGCTTTGGATTTGAAACCATGGCTATGGCTATCATTACCCTCTGTCTCATACCTCCTGAGAACTCGTGAGGATATTGGTTAATCCTCTTTTCCGGCTCCGGTACTGCAACCATGTCAAGGATTTCTATTGCCCTTTTCTTGGCTTCATCATAGGACATATTTTGGTGCTTCATTATCCCCTCTGCTATTTGCTTACCTACCTTCATTGTTGGATTTAAGCTTGTCATAGGGTCTTGGAAAACCATGGAGATTTTTTGACCCCTTATCTTTTGCATTTCTTTTTCTGTTTTTGTAACCAAGTCTTCCCCTTCAAAGAGGATTTGTCCACCCTTGTAAAAGGCTGGTGGTTGTGGCAAAAGTTTGATTATAGATGAGGCTGTTACGGTCTTTCCACAGCCTGATTCTCCTACAATTGCAAGAGTCTCTTTTTCACCAAGTGTAAAAGAAACATCCCTTACAGCTTCAACTTCGCCGAAAAAAGTTTGGAAGGAGATTTCAAGGTTTTTGACTTCTAATAATTTTGACATTTTCCCCCTCCTATTTTCTTAGTCTTGGGTCAAGGGCATCCCTTAGCCCGTCCCCTAATACATTAAAAGCGAACATAATTAACGATATGAATATGGCAGGAAAGGCAAGTTGATAGCCATTTCCTACTGCTACAGCTGCCAAGGCATCATTGGAGAGGTTCCCTAGGCTTGGTAGCGGGGCTTGAAGTCCCAAGCTTAAAAAGCCCAGTGTTGCTTCTGCAAAGATTGCCCTTGGTATTGTCAAGGTGACATTTACAAGGATTGGTCCCAGTGTATTAGGTATTATATGCTTTGCAAGTATCCAAGTGTTGGAAGCACCAATGGACTTACTTGCCAGTGAGTACTCAAATTCCTTTAACTGTAGGACCTGCCCCCTCACCAGTATAGCCATTGGAACCCAACCAGTGATTGTCATAGCTAGAACTATGACAAAGAGTGATGTTCCTGAACCTTCTTGTGAGGTGAAGACTACCGACATCAATATTACTACCAACATATAGGGTATGGAGTAGACGATTTCTGCAAACCTCATCATAACTGTGTCCACATACCTGTTAGATATGCCTGCAATCCCTCCATAAATAACCCCTATAGTAAAGTCTATTAAGGCTGCCAGTATACCTATAATTAAGGAATAGCGGGTACCTAAACAAACCCTAGTAAAGAGGTCACGGCCAAGCTCGTCAGTTCCAAATAAGAAGTCTCCTTCAAAGGGCTTAACATTAATGTTCATATAGTCCTGCTTCTCATATCCATAGCCACTGAACATAGGGCCAAATACACTTAAAAGGGCCATGGCAATTATTATAAACATACCTAGCATGGCAAGCTTGTTTTGCTTTAATCTTCTCCAAACATCGGCCCAGTATTTGATAGTTGGCCTATGGATTTTCTCTCCATGCAATTCTGACCTGTCTACTTTTTCAAAGTCTTGGGGGGTAAATTTAATTTCTTCCATCTCTATGCCCCCTTTGTGATTTTTATTCTAGGGTCGACTAGGACATAGGCCAGGTCAACCAGTAGTAACATCGTAACTAAAACTATTGAATAGAAAATAGTAGTCCCCATAATTAAGGTATAGTCCCTGTTGGTTATGGATTCTACGAAGAATTTTCCAAGTCCGGGTATACCGAATATCTTCTCTATAACAAAGGAACCTGCTACTAGGTTTGAAACCATAGTTCCCAAAACTGATACGATTGGGAGGATAGCATTCCTTACTGCGTGTTTGATAATAACGGCAGACTTGCCAATCCCCTTAGACCTTGCTGTTTTGATGTAGTCTTGTCCAAGGACTTCCAGCATGCTTGACCTCATAAGTCTTGCAATTTGAGCAAGTGGCATCAGGGCAAGGGCAAGGGACGGGAGGATTGTGTGCTTAAATTCTCCCCAGCCACCTATAGGTAGACCGGTATTCCTTGCAATAAACTGCAACAAAAGCTGCCCCATAATAAAGCTGGGGACAGATATCCCAATTAGGGCTATTATCATTGATAGGTAGTCTGGAAATTTATTTTGGTAGAGGGCAGCTAGGATTCCTAGTACTGACCCGAAAATGATTGCTACGAATAAGGCCTGTAGACCAAGGCGCATAGATACAGGAAAACCTCTATTAATCATCTGATTAACAGTTTCTGATTCCCTCTTCATAGAGTCTCCAAAGTCCCCCTTAAGTATATTTTGTAAGTATATTACATATTGCTCGCTTTTAGGCTTGTCCAGCCCGTATTTTCTTCTTAAGTTTTGATAGACAACCTCCGGCATCTTACCCTCTTTCCTAAAGGGGTCGCCGGGGATGGCATGCATCAAGAAGAAGGTTACGGTTATTACGCAAAAAACTGTAAGGAATGAAAGGGCAAGTCTTTTTAAAATGAATTTTGACATAATACCTCCTTAGGATGTATTTAAATATATAAGTATGGGCGGTGAAACACCGCCCTTTACTCATTCATATGGAGCGCGCGTGCTCCTTTTAATTATTAAATTTTATCTTTCTATTTCTGCGTATATCATTGTTGGATAGTTAAGAATTGGTTTGTATACGCCCTTTACATAAGATTTAACTACAAATGGTTGAGTGTAATAGTAAACCGGCACTATCGGCATATCTTCCATTAGTATTTTTTCTGCTTCTTTCATTGCATCCATTCTGACTTTTTGGTCGTTAGAATTTTTAGCTCTTGTAATTAACTCGTCATATTTAGGATTATTATACTTAACATCGTTAAATGCTGAAGTTGAGAACCATAGGTCCAAGATAGTCATTGGGTCTGCATAGTCTCCTACCCAACCTCCTCTTGAAATGTCGAAGTCTCCAGCTTTTTCTCTGTCAAGTTTAACTTGGAAGTCAACATTTTCAAGCCTGATATCTACGCCTAAGTTTTCTTTCCACATTTGTTGAGCTACTTGAGCTATCTTCTTGTGGGCTTCACTTGTGTTATAAAGAAGAACTGAGCCGTTTAATGCATCAATTGTTAAACCAGTTTCTTCTAATCCCTTTGCTAGGAATTCTTTAGCCTTATCAGGGTTGTATTCAATGAAGTTACCTTGAGTTTCTCTAAAGTCCTTACCTTGATCATCAGGTAGTCCTGGTGGAATTACTCCTAGTGCAGGCATTTGTCCACCTTGAGCAATCTTGTTACAAATTATATCCCTGTCAAGTGAATATGCGAATGCCTTTCTAATGTTAGGATTCTTGAAAACTTCTTTTGTACCATTTAAGTTATAGTAGTAAACACCAATGTTTGCTCCGATAATGAATTCAGGGTCCTTGTCAGTATTTAGCTTAGCTACAACTGATTGAGGCAGAGATACAGCCAGGTCATATTCACCACCTGCAAATTTTTGCCATGTTGTATCTTCTGATGCGATAATGTCCATATTAATACCGTCAATCTTAATTTCATCAGCATTGTAGTAGTTAGGGTTTTTCTTTAGTATAAGCTTTGCATCATGATCCCAAGTCTCTAGGAAGAATGGTCCATTAGAAACATGAGTGTCAGCGTTTTTAGCCCAGTCCGGGTTAGCTTCTACAACTTTTTTGTTTACCGGGAAGTAAGAATAGAATGCTGTTAATTGGTCAAAGTAGCCTGTTGGCATTTCTAGGTCAACTTCTAATGTATAGTCGTCAGTAGCCTTAACACCAACTTCTTCTCTCTTTTCTGCCAACCATTTTTGGTATACCATTTCAGCAATTTCTTCTTCTGACTTGCCTGCAATGTCAAGGCCTTCAGTATCAGCATCAGTATATTTTACTTCATGGTCTACTTCTGCTGTGTCATTTCCGTCAGCATCCTTTACATAGTAGATGCCGGGCTTTTCAACTGAGTTATAAGCTTCGCCACCCTTTAGGTAGTAGCCTTGGAAAGCATAGTCAGCTGCAAGGTTCGGGTCAAGCAATCTCTTCCACGCAAATTCAAAGTCATGAGCATTTACAGGGTCGCCATTTGACCACTTAACATCGTCTCTTAGCTTGAAAGTGTAATGTAATCCGTCGTCAGATACAGTCATTTCTTTCGCTACACCGTAAGTAACATTACCTTCCTTGTCATATTTCATTAGACCTTCAAAAATATGGTCTAGAGTCCAAGAGTCGTGAGTTCCTTGTGCCTTTGCAGGGTCCAAAGAACCGGGCTCTGATGAGTTGTTTGTCCTTAAGATGTTGTCTGTTGGTGGAGAATTTGTTCTCCCGTCAGCTGTTGTAGTTGTAGCTGGCGTAGTTTCTGTCGTTTCTGTCGTTTCTGTCGTTTCTGTTGTCTCAGTAGTTTCAGTAGTTTCTGTCGTTGTTCCACCACATGCAGCAAATAAAAGTACTGCAACAAGCAGTAGTGAAAGCAATTGCCATTTTCTCTTCATATTATTCCTCCTTTATTATTGTTGAGTTGTTGCTTTACGTATTAGCTATGCAGGTTTGCTTTAATACTTACTCAAATTTAACAGCTCAACTATTTAAATTATAGGATCACAAATTAATTTTCTTTGCAATACTTATTTCATGGTAAATCGTTCATGTAATAAAAAAAGCCCGTCTGTTTTTTTCACAGACGAGCTTTAAGCTATATCTACTTCCTAATATCTAATTTTGATTTTTCTGAGTTAACTAGTCCCCCTCGACCATAGGTAAGTCCGGAGACTATATCCGGTTCCTCTTTCTTAGAAAGTTCAATAAAGGCCTCATGTATAGGCTTAATTATATTTTTCGCATCAACAAATGTCGCAAGGTCTTTAGTTCTAAAAGCATCAGCCAAGACTTTTGTTACATACAAATAAATCTCCTTTAGAGAAAGACCAAGCTCTGTATCTCCTTTAAAAGTTATACTTAATTCAGAAAGTATATCCCTAATATTGTCAAATATAGGATTTAATTCTTCATGTCCCTTTTCTTCCTTTACCATCTCGATGGACTCATCTATCCTTTCAATAAGGCCTTCGTGCAGCATAGCCACAAGCCCCCATGTGTTGGAAGATAGGACCCTGTTTTCTAAGTCATTCATAATACTAAGCCCTGTTCAATAGTTGCAAAACTGCCTGTGGCATTTGGTTTGCATGACCAAGCATTGAAGTTGATGCTTGATGAAGTATGTTGTTCTTTACATATTCGCTGTATTCTAGTGCCATGTCCACATCCAGTATACGGCTCCTTGCTGACATAACATTTTCATGTGAGTTTTCAAGTGCGCTATGGGTTGATTCAAGCCTGTTCTGAATTGCCCCTAGTCTTGCCCTTTTAACAGAAATTTCGTTTATAGCCTTGTCGTATATGTGTATAGCATAATTAAACTGCTCTCTTCCGCCAATTTCATAGAGTAGAGGGTCTATATTATTTTTAAATGTATTTTCATAATAAGGACCAAATAGAGGATTACTTTCAACAGTAGCAATCTTGGCAGCAGCCTTCTCTTCCGGAGTCAAAAGAGGGTCAGCATCTATAACTTGAAGGTCAGTAAGCAATGATTGAGTTTCCGTTAATACATCTTGCTTTCTTAATAATTTTTCAGCAGGAGTTAAAGTTGTGTTGCTATCTATCTCATTCATAACTGTACCTATAACTGGATCATTAGTTAATGCTTCAAACATTGCATTTTCTTTTTCTTCTGGTGTCATCGAAGAAGCTGCTATATCATTAAAAACAGGTTCAAGTTTTTGAGTCTCACTAATAATATCAAGTTTTTCATTTGTTTTTGTATTTTCAATCAATGCATCAAAGCTTTGTGCCTTGTTTATAATATCAAGTTTTTCTTTAGCATCCACACCTTGAGCAGGGTAGCCAAGAGACTGGATTCCTTCAATTAGTTGTGTTTCTTCTTCCGGGGTATTGGTGTTATCTATTAAACCATTAATAGGACCCTGTAAGGTGTTAACAACATCAAGTTTTTTATCTTTTTTTTCTTCGTCAGTCAAGTCCGGATTATCATCTATATCTTTTATTATAGGTGCAAAAGTTGGGTCTGAGTCAATAATAGCAAGTCTTGCATCGTCATCAGGAGCAGAACTTAATGCATTGCCTAAAGTATAAGTTTCATTTAGAATATCAAGTTTTTCCTGAGCTTTTTCTTCATCAGTTAAGTCCGGATCATTATCTATATCTTGATATAAGTCTTGCAAGTATTCCGAAGCATTCATAATATTTAACTTTATTTCATTTTTTTCTGTGATGTTTAAAGAAGGGTCATTATCAACATCTTTTAAAAAGTTATTTAGATACTCGGGCAGTTCAGGTATACTATTGAACACTTCTAATTTACCGGAAGAAGTTTTAAAGCTTGGTAATTTAATGCTTGTTGAAGTTGCTTCATAAGCCATCAAATTTATTGGTAAATGTTGCCCTTCCTCGCCTCCAATTTGAAAAAATAGGGTATTTGTAGTTTGTTCTTTGTCATTTACATCTTTGTATTCAATCTCATCACCCTTTAAGAGGTAGATATCATTAAACTGAGTTTGTTCAGTAATCTTATTTATTTGATCAGATAATTCTATCATCTCTTCTGCCATCATCATTCTATCTTCGTTTTTGTTGGAGTCGCTTGCCCCTTGGACAGATAATTCCCTCATTCTTTGTAACATTGCATGGATTTCATCCATTGCCCCTTCAAATGTTCTTATAAAAGATATGTCGTCAGATGTATTCCTTGAAGCCTGCTTCAAGCCCCTCAAGTTCCTGTGCATCTTGTCAGAAATTGCAAAGCCTGCCGCATCGTCGGAAGCGTGGTTAATCCTCCTGCCGGAAGACAACCTTTCCAGAGTTTTTGCAGTTGCGTTTACATTTCTTTGATACATTCTATTTGTGTAAAGTGCCGGTAAGTTAATATTAATCTTCATTCTTTTTCCCCCTTGTTTCCTTCAGTGTGGTCTAAGAAGGCCACTAGCCCTCCGATAATGTCAAAAATCTCTTCAGGTATATTATCGACTGATTCCTCCAAGTCCTTTAGGCTTATTTCTTCTTCAAGCTCTTCACTCTTCTCGGAATAGGCCTTTTCCACTTCTTTTTTGGTAACGATTCTCATCTTTCAACCTCCAAGAGCTGGTAGCCCCTTTCTTGAAGTATGTCTCTTAGTTGAGGCATCCTTTCAAATAGGGCATCTCCTCCACCTTCAAGGTCAAGTTTAATATTCTTTCCAGTAACGGATAGGTCCATATTAACCAACCCATATTCCTTAGTTTCTATGGACAAGAACAGGTTCATCATGTTCTTGTCAGGAGTCTTTGGCATGAAGACACTTAAGTTGTTCATCTCTCCTCCGATTTCAATAGGAAGGTTCAAGGAGGTCGACCTTCTGCCCAGTTTCTTCCTCATATTCATATCCTCTTTTGCCTCCGGATTGTTGCCGGAGAAGTTTTCAAATTCATTTAACAGTTTTATATAGGATTCTTTAATTCCAGCACCTTCCTTGATAGAGTCGGAAACTTCTTTTTCTATCTCTTGGACCTTCTTATCCTTCTTTAACTCCTTATAGTCATTGTTAAGGAACTTGGAAACTGAAAGGGCTTCACTAAGGTTTAGGTCAAAGTCGTTGACCCTCATCATGTTAAAGAGGATTCGCTCCCTCCCCTTCAGTCCGTTAAGCCTGTCCCTAATCTCCATAGCCTCTTCGTAGGCCTGCATCTTTCTCATAGCATAAGAGTTCATCTCAGAAATTTCCATACTTTCAAGAGAGAGATTTTCCCTTACGCTTGCCTTGACAACAGACACCCTCAATAGTGCCCTAACCTTCAAGTATTCAGTCCTTACAAAGGTTTCCTGTGCCCCTTCAACAGGCTTAATTAAAATTTCAGGATTCCTTTGGATTTCAGTAGTAGAGTCGGATATAGCCTTAATGCTAATCCTTTCCTCCCTTTGGTAGGCCAGGGCGATTGCCTTGGAACTTGGTTCTTCGCCGATGGTTGCCATCATTTCCGTTATCCTGTAAACCGACTCAAAGGTCTTCCCTGCCTCTTTAATTATGTCCTTTGCCCCGTCATCGGGCTTAAGGATCTTAGCCAGAGAGTCTAGGGTAAAGTCTTCCTCTGAATTTACAAGTTCAAGCAAGGCTCTGGAGTCTATTTTTTCTAACTTACCTATATCTATAGTCTTGTCAAACTTGCCATCAATAGTCTTATGAGGAGTGTATTCTATAGTTTCATTTTGAGGTTTTTCTTCCAGGTCCGGCATTTCAATTGGGTCCAATATATTATCCAGCTTTTTAGCCAAGTCCCTAATGTCAGTATTCAGCAAGTCTTCCTCATAAAGAGAAGAAATAGCCTCAGCCTTTAAGTCCTTAACCAGCCTTTCCAAGGCAGTCCTCATATCTTTAATATTGCTAAAGGCTTCCTTAGTAAGCTTGGTATCTTCAAGGATAAAGGCCCTTGCAATTTCAATATTTTCAATAGTTTCTTCCTCGTCAATGGCAGACAATAAGTTCTTTGCCCCCTCAAGGTCAGAGTTTTTAATGTTCAAAGCCTCTTCAAAAATCCTAGACTTTTCGCTATGACCGATATCGCCTTTCACATAGGAATTTTTCTCCCTGTAAAGGGCATTAATGGTAAACTCCTCTTCCTTCCTAATGATAATGGAGGTGTCGATGTCCTTTAAGTCCTTTACCTTTGAAAGGACTTCCAAGACCTTGTCAATGGACTTTTTGTCTACCTCTATCCCGTTCTTATCAAGGGCAATAATGGCATCATAGACATCCTTGCCCATCTTCCTGCCATAGACTTTCATAGAGACCCTTTCAGCCTCCTCGTAGGTCATGTCCTTTTTAAAGCCCAGCATTTTTAGGATGGATTTTTTCTCGCCCTCGTTAATAATCTCAACTTTTTTTTCAGAAAGAGTAACAAGATTTTCCCTTTCAAGGTCTATCCCTCGAAGTTTCATCTTGACAATCATTTCCACATCCAGTTCTTCCTGTAAGGAAATTAAGGCCTCACGGGATTGTAAGAAGGATAAAATGTCCATCTTGCTTGGGTTAAGTCCGAGACTTATATATTCCCCCACAAGCCTTACATTTTCCTTATTGAAGTCCAGACCAAGTTGACCTAAGACTTCCTTAATCCTCTCCTTGGCTTCCGGAGTCAGGTCTTCTTCCCTTTCTCCCCTTTTGGCATTAATGCTTACCATCTCTTCTTTTTTTACTTCAATCTTTTCCCCAACCTCTTGGACAATTTCTTCCTTGAGCCTTACATCAAATTCGACCTTCTTGCCTTCTATCTCCGTTTCAATAGTTATATTCTTGCCGTCCTTCTTAGTGATAACACCCTCTATGTCGAAGGTCTTATTCGTTGGCATATAGGCATTTGACACTGCCATATTATTTTTTATTCCTTCCATGTATTATCCCCCCTGCAATAAAGTTATCGACAAAGGATAGAAATGATTTAGTTTTTTGTTTCTTATCCAAGAGTAAATTCCTTTAAGAACATTTGACAATATTAGCTAAAGACAATATAATTCAAATAATACATAAATAAATTTTGTCTATCGTCGTCTGTGAGGAGGCAAAGCCTATGCGGCAACTCGGAAAGTTTCTTAATCAAGATTCAACTTTTCAATTGCGAAGTTTAAATAAAAAAACATCTATAAGAATGTCAAAAGTAAAATCAATGCTTTATTAAGCTGTAAGTTTTTTTAAAAAGTTGACACCCATGAAAATTTTTTATAGTAAAATGAGATTTCTTGTCACGAATCTGCCCTCCTACTCGTTACTATTATAGAGGAGTATTCCATATTTTTTTAATGAGGGGTGTGGGGCATGAAAAACAATATACTTTCACAAGTAGGGATTTCACTGAAAACAATTTTAACGAGTTTAGTGCTACTATTCTGTTTAAAGAGTAATACAAGACTTGGCAAAGAATATTGCCTTTATAAGACTGTTGATGGGAGAATAGTAAAATTGTTTAGTAATAGGTCTAAGGCTTTAACAAATAAGCTTGATGAAAATAAAATTTATTTAGAAAAGGATGATATTTGCTATGGAAAAGTTTTTGAGAGAGATATCTATAAGCAATAGGCTAGGTATAAGTCATCTTAAATTGGGCATGAATCCCGATGAAGTTTTATCTGCTATAGAGTCTATCTTGGATGATTTATCTATTTCAAGAGAGGGCATGGATATTTTTTCAACGAGATTGCCGGATGACGACTTCTCGACCACTAAGTATATGGGCAAGGACTACTTCTTTATGGTGCAATTTAGAGACGATAAGGCTATAGAGCTGGCCATTAACGACCAATTAAAAGAATTTGCAGATATAAATATTCTTGGAAAGAATGCTTTTGATACAAGTGCAGAGGACTTGGTTGATTTTTTGAGCAGGTATAGTATCTGTAAGCATAATTTCGAAGATTTCCTTCTAAGTACCAACTACGAATTCCCGGAGATAGGTATCAGGCTTTGGAGAGACAATGCCTTTCATGAGAAACTCCTTGAAGACAAGGAATATGTGGCTGAAATGGGGCGAATGTTGGAAGAGGAATACCGCTACTTATATTTTGAAGTTCTTGCTGTTGGGAATTATGGGTAGGTATTTTAAAAGGACTTATTTTGAGAAACTTTAAAAAGGTGGGAGCTTATGATACGAAAAATAATAAGTATAATTTTAATTTTACTTCTACTGGTGGGGGCCTTCTTTGCCTATAGGATTTTTGGGGGAAGAAGTGTTAAAGAGTCGGATATTAGGGCTGAATTTGTGCCGATAGTCGAGGATGGTTTCAAGATTTCTAAAATTAGACCGGATGCCGGAGAAATGATTACAGTAGAGGCTTCGGGCTAATGGCCTGGCAATGACAGAGGTATGAAGACCTATTTTACTACGAAATTTGAGATGGTGATTATGAAAGGGGGATATTTATGGGAGAGGCTTTTGCTGCAGTAATTGCAACGGCCTTTGTTGGTATGATATTTCTTTTAATAGGAAATGATTTATTTAATGGACTCCCTGAAATGGGACCAATAGCTGCAATTGCAACTGCAAGCGGTTTAATAGTTTTCTTTAACAAGGA
>JAAYNG010000080.1 GCA_012520935.1 Tissierellia bacterium
AATCTAAAAAGGCAGTAAAACCAAATAAATCAGTAGAATCATACAAGTCTGTAGAATTAAAAAATGATGTTCAAAATAATGAGAATATTTCTAATAATGAGAGAATTTTAGCTTACAGGAGTGGTCGTAGCCTAGTAGTAAATAATACAGGTAATAGTGGTGATTTATTTTCCCAGATTGAATTTTTAGAAAGGGAAGGCTATTCGGTACAAGAAATTGCCAAAAAGCTCAATAAGGGCATAAGGGAAATTGAAATTTTAAAAAAAATAAATACGAAAAGTTAATTGACATCTCTAATAAGGGGTGTCTTTTTTTATACAGATATTACAATGAAGATAATAAAATTCCTTGAAATGTAGTCTTATAAATGGTAAACTATTAGATGTATTAAGAGGGATTGAAGATATGAAGAAATGGGATATACTCATTATTTTTTTTGTTATTTTATTTAATGTTTTTTTAGCAATTTCTTTTGCAACTAATGTGAATAAAACAAGCAATAAAAAGGCAATTGTAAGGGTGGATGGTAATCCTGTAGAAGAAATCTTATTACAAGAGGATGAAAAAGTATATAATATAGAAACTGAATATGGCAAGAATGTATTGTTGGTTATTGATAGGACAATTAGAGTAATAGAGGCATCTTGTCCAGACAAGTTGGATGTAAAGCAGGGTCCAATTTCAAAAGTAGGAGAAAGGATAATTTGCCTACCTAATCATTTGCTTATAGAAATAATCTCAGATGAGGAGGTAGAACTCGATGGAATATCAAGATAAGATCACGACAAAAAAGCTACTGCATATAGCATTATTTTCATCTATTGCTCTTGTATTATCCTATTTGGAGAGGTTTATTTTCCTGCCATTACCAATTCCTGGCTTAAAGCTTGGGATTGCAAATATTGCAGTCTTATCGTGTATGATTACTATAGACTTTAAATCTGCAGCAGTAGTTGCAATTATTAAGAGTCTTCTTTCGGTTTTTTTATTTTCTAAAGGAAGTGCACTTTTATATAGCTTACCAGCAACAATTGTTTCATTGTTTGTAATGGGTTTTATAATATTTAAAACAGGAGACAGGTTTTCAGAAGTTGGGGCAAGTGTACTGGGTTCAGTTTCATTTAACATGACACAGATAATTATTGCAGCAAATATCATTAGAGATTTTAGCCTGCTATATATTCTGCCGTATATGAATATTTTAAGTGTCTTTACTGGTGTTTTTATTGGATATGCTTCAAAGTTTTTAAAGGAAGCAATATATAAAAGGGGTATCTTATGAAAAAGATTATATTAGCTTCTGGTTCTCCAAGACGGGTTGAAATATTAAAAGGATTGGGGGCTAATTTTCAAATAATTCCAGCAGAAATTGAAGAGAAGACTTCTTTAAACCTTTCACCTGAATCGTTGGCAATGAGTCTATCATTTATGAAAGCTTATTCAGTGGGATCCAAATACCCTGATGAATTTGTGTTGGGTGCAGACACAATTGTAGAGCTAGAAGGGAAGATATTGGGTAAGCCAAAGGATAAGGATGAAGCAAGGAAATTTTTGCAGATGTTAAGTGGTAATGGTCACCGAGTTATTACTGGTTTTACTATTATTTCAATTAATGAAAATATAAAAATAGCTGATTTTGAAGTGAGTATAGTTACCTTTAAAGCTTTACAGGACTTGGAGATTGAAGAATATATTTCGACCGAAGAGCCCTATGACAAGGCTGGAGGGTATGCAATACAAGGTATGGCAAAGAAATTTATTGAAAGTTATTCTGGTTGCTACAACAACATTGTAGGCTTGCCAGATGAGTGTTTAAAAAAATATCTAGTCAAAATAGGAGCAATTAATGTATAATTACAGCGAAAGAACTTTAACAATTAAGGAAATGCCAAAGAATGAAAGACCTAGAGAGAAGTTGATAGATATAGGGGTTGAATTTTTATCGAATGAAGAGTTGGTAGCAATTTTACTTGCTACCGGTAGCAAGGAAAAAACAGCCTTGGAACTAGCTCGTGATATCTTAAATAATGATTTAGGCATGCACGGTTTAGCTATGGCACAGCTTGAAGACTTCTTAAAGTTAGATGGGATTGGACCAGCAAAGGCCTGTATACTAATGTCAGCAGTAGAATTAGGAAAGCGGATAGCCTATTTAGAATCGGTAGAAAAGCTTGACTTAAGTAGCCCCAAATCTATAGCTGATTTAATGATGAGGGATATGCGATTTGAAAGGGTTGAGAAATTTAAAATACTTTTGCTAGATGTTAAAAATCAGCTTATCTCAAAGGAAGAAATATCTACAGGTGGTATAAATTATTCTTTAGTGGATGCTAAGGTTGTGTTCGAACCGGTTATCAGGAAGGGAGCGACAAGCATTGTTTTAGTACATAATCACCCATCCGGAGATCCAAATCCATCAGCAGAGGATAAAAAACTTACAGAAAGACTTAGTCAGGCAGGAAAATATCTTTCAATTGAAGTCTTAGATCATATAATAATCGGAGATAATAAATACTATAGTTTTAAAGAAAACTTTTTAATATAGGAGGAAATATGGGACTTTTTTCAAGAGCAGGTAGGGACATAGGTATAGATTTAGGTACAGCGAATACAATTGTATTTTTAAAAGGGAAGGGCGTAGTTTTAAGAGAACCTTCAGTTGTAGCAATAAATCAAGATACAAAGCAAGTGCTTGCAGTTGGCGAGCAGGCAAAGATGATGATTGGAAGAACGCCTAGTAATATTGTAGCTATTCGACCTCTTAAAGATGGTGTAATAGCTGATTTTGATGTTACTAAGGAAATGTTAAAATACTTTATTTCAAAGGCTTCCAGAGGGAGGGGCTTGGTTAAACCAAGGATTGT
>JAAYNG010000081.1 GCA_012520935.1 Tissierellia bacterium
TATCTAAATCTTTGTTTTTTGATAACTTTTCAAAAGGCTTATTAAAGTTATCCTTTTTTAGCCGAACTAGTATATCAAATATTTTTAAACTTCTTATTGACAATTCTTAGCTGGACTATGATTGTGGTCCGTCTCTTTGGTCTGGATTGCCACATATTTTTAATTATAGCCTTTTAATGTGCCGGCAGATGGTAACCCGCCCATACAGATCCTCGCAATAACGACACGCCCCCGTCATCGCGAGCGGAGCGTGGCGGTCCAGTGCTATTTGTTTAGTAATGAGATTTAATTTGAGGATGAAGTAATTCCATTTGGAAGAGCAGATATAGAAACAACAGAAACTGTTGAAGCTGAAGAACTTGTTGAACTTGAAGATGAAGAAACCCCGTTAGCTTTACCGAAAACAGGGGCAAGTTCAAGTTCATTATATATAGGAGCACTTTTAATTCTAATCGGGTTGAAACTTAGAAAAAAATTGCCTAATTCCTTTATTCTTACAGTTTTATAATTCCCTTAAAACAATAGACCGGAGGATGTAAATAAACTACTCCGGTCTATTGTTATTAAAACTGAAATATACTCACAAATGAGCAATAAAAAAGCTATAACATAACCGTTAAGACTATATTATAGCTTTTTGTTTTTATTAATTTTCTTATTAACGGACTCACACTGTCCAGTATTTTATATAAATAACTATATCCAACCTCTTAACTTCATTACATCTGCAACCTTTTTAACTGAAAGCATGTAAGCAGCTTCTCTTACTGTTACCTTATATTCTTCCATTAGGTTCCATATATCGTTGAAGGACTTAACCATGTCAGCTTCTTGTTTTTCTTCAACTTCTGCTTCTGTCCAGTAGTAGCCGTATAGGTTTTGTACCCATTCGTAGTAAGAAACAAGAACTCCGCCTGAGTTAGTCATGATGTCCGGAGTAAGAGTGATGCCTCTCTTCTTTAATACCTCGTCAGCATCCGGAGTAACAGGACCATTTGCAGCTTCACAAAGTAGTTTACATTTTAATTTTTCTGCAACTTCTGCTGTAACAGCATTTTCTAGAGCTGCCGGAACTGCAACATCACATTCAGTTTCCCAGAACTCGTCTAGGGTGATAGCCTTAGCTCCCGGGAAGCCAACCAAGTTCTTGTGTTCATCCATGTATTTGCCCATTTCCTCGAAGTCTAATCCGTTTTCATTGTAAAGGGCGTAAGTTCCGTTCTTTGGTTCCCATTCAGCAAGGGCTACAATCTTAGCACCTTGTCTTGCAAGGTTTTTAACTGTAAATCTACCAACATTACCAAAGCCTTGAACAATTGTCCTAGCACCCTTTAGGTCGATGCCAACCTTTTTAGCAGCTTCTCTGGTGATTATTGAAACACCAAAGCCTGTAGCTTCGTTTCTTCCAAGTGATCCGCCCCATTGAACAGGTTTTCCGGTGAATACCCCAAGGGCAAAGTTGTCGCCATTAAGTTTGATGTATTCATCAACCATCCAAGCCATAACCTTTCCACTTGTTCCAACATCTGGAGCCGGAATATCTATTTGTTCGCCTAGGTACTTGTGTAGTCCTCTCACATATCCTCTAGCAACTTGTTCTAATTCATTGTCAGAAAGTTTTAGAGTATCACAGATAACTCCACCCTTTCCTCCACCGTATGGAACACCAACAACTCCACACTTGAAAGTCATCCAAATGGATAGGGCCTTAACTTCGTCATAGTTTACTCCCGGATGGAAACGAACCCCACCCTTAGCAGGTCCTATTGCTGTGTTATGGCTTGATCTCCAGCCCTTAAATACTTTTAAGGAACCATCATCCATTTTAACAGGAATGTTTACTTCGATTACCCTTTGAGGTTCCTTTAAAAATTCATAAACCTCAGGTCCTAAACCTAACTTGTCACAAGCGATTTTAATTTGTTGTTGTGCATTCTCAAATGGATTCAAATGTTCTTTACCCAATTGTATCCCCTCCTTATATTTTTAAGTATTGCGTATACCGCAATGCTATCTAACTAAATTATAACACAGTTTTTTTATTTATCAACTCTATTTAATTATTTAATAACAAAAATATTAATTGACATCCTTGTATTTTTCAAGTATCTTATAAAATTCGTCTATATTCTCTAAAAATAAGTCTGTGAGCAGCGGGTCAAATTGTTTTCCCCTTTGATTTTTAAATTCCTCTATAACCCTTTCCTTCTCCCAGGCCTTCTTGTAGGGCCTTTCGTTGGCAAGGGCATCAAAGACATCACAGACGGTAGTAATCCTTGCATAGATGTGTATCTCTTCCCCCTCTAAGCCATTAGGATAGCCCCTGCCATCATACCTTTCATGGTGCTGGTGGGCTATGGTGTCTGCCGCCTTTAAAAGCTTCCTCCTTATGGGGGATAGGATTGTGTGCCCGATGGCAGAATGTTCCTTCATCCTTGCATATTCTTCGTCGGTGAGCTTTCCCGGCTTGTTCAAGACAGCATCTTCAATCCCCACCTTGCCTATATCGTGAAGTGGTGAGGCCATCTTTATTAAGGAGACATCCCTTTGAGGTAATTTTGCCAGCTTGGCAAGCTTTTCCGCCATGAAGGAAACCCGCCTCACATGCATCGATGTTTCATAGGACCTTTTCTCTCCCAGCTCTGCCAGTAGGAAAATAATATCGTTCTGGCTTGCAATCAGTTCGTCTTCAAAGACATAAGAGGTCAAGGTCTCCTCTATATATAGGCCGATAAAGACCATCATCTCCAGTTCTGCTTCATCAAAGGAAAATTCTTTGTCCCTGTCCACAATGTGGATTGCCCCATAGCAGTCGTTGTTAGAATGTTTAAGTGGTATATATATGGATGACTTGGATTCAAAGCCCAGTATCTTATCTATTTCATCATCATAATAAGGGTCTTCCTTATTTCGGGCAACAAGCCGGGCCTGTCCTGACTTAATGACATGGCCTATTATCCCCTTATAGCCACTTATTTCGTAGTCAAGTCCGCTTGACTCATGTGCATAAATCCTCTCTTTCACATCATCCAATATCCAGAATATGCATATGTCTACCTCCATCATCTCTTTACAGAGCTTTGACATAAGCTCTATATATTCGTCCATGGGTGGTCGCCAGTCGGCAATTTTATTCATATACTTATTCAAGATTCTAAAACGCTTTTCATAAGGATTCATAACAACCTCCTATGGCTCTAACTTTTCTTTATCTCCCATATATGGTCTTAGAACTTCCGGAATGTGCACAGACCCATCTTCTTGTATGTGGTTCTCTAAGAAGGCAATTAGCATCCTTGGTGGTGCAACAACTGTATTGTTTAAAGTGTGGGCAAAGTACCTGCCGTCCTCTCCGTCAACCCTTATCTTAAGCCTTCTTGCTTGGGCGTCTCCCAGGTTGGAGCAGGAGCAAACTTCAAAGTACTTTTCTTGTCTTGGACTCCAAGCCTCAACATCTAGGGACTTGACCTTTAGGTCTGCCAAATCGCCTGAACAGCATTCCAAAGTCCTCACAGGTATTTCTATAGACCTGAAGAAGTCTACTGAATTTTTCCAAAGTACATCGTACCATTTCATGCTGTCTTCCGGCTTGCAAACGACAATCATCTCTTGTTTTTCAAACTGGTGAATCCTGTAAACACCCCTCTCCTCAATACCATGTGCCCCTCTTTCCTTCCTGAAGCAAGGTGAGTAGCTGGTAAGAGTTATAGGTAGCTTGTCTTCTTCTGTAATTGTATCAATGAATGACCCAATCATGGAGTGTTCACTTGTCCCAATCAGATACAAGTCTTCTCCTTCTATCTTATACATCATGGCATCCATCTCATCGAAGGACATTACCCCTTCAACGACATTTGCCCTAATCATAAAGGGTGGTATTACATAGGTGAATCCTCTATCAATCATAAAGTCCCTTGCATATGCGAGGATTGCAGAGTGTAGCCTTGCAACATCCCCCTTTAAGTAGTAAAAGCCGCTGCCGGAAACCTTTCTGGCTGCATCAAGGTCAACCCCATTTAGGCTTTCCATTATATCAATATGGTAAGGAACTTCATAGTCAGGTACTCTTGGCTCGCCAAACCTTTCCAGTTCAACATTTTCTGTATCATCCTTGCCGATTGGAACATCGTCTGCAATAATGTTTGGAATCCTCATCATTCTGGAGTTCACTTCTTCAAAGAGTCTTTGACTCTCTTCTGCAAGCTTGCCAAGCTTTTCCTCGTCAAACTTGATTTCTTTCTTTAGCTCTTCAGCCTCCTCCTTCTTGCCCTGAGCCATAAGGTTTCCAATCTTTTTGGAATAGGTATTCCTCTCTGCCCTTATCTCCTGTTCTGCATTAAGTGTCTTCCTGTATTCCTCGTCAAGCTTAAGCACCTCGTCGACCAAGTGTATTTTCTCATCTTGGAACTTCTTCCTCATGTTTTCCTTAACCGCTTCAGGGTTGTCCCTTACAAATCTAATATCAAGCATCCTTCTTCCTCCTATCCTATTATTTCCTTCGCATATCTCACCGAGTCCATTGCATCCTTACAATACCTGTCTGCACCTATGGTTTTGGAATAATCAGCAGTTAAAACTGCCCCCCCTATCATGATAGGCAGTTCCGGAAATTCTTCCTTGACCAGTTCAATTGTCCTCTCCATGTTTTCAACCGTTGTAGTCATAAGGGCAGACAGACCAAGTAGCTTAGCCTTGTTTTCCCTCACCGACTCAAGGACTATTTCATAGTCCACATCCTTACCTAAGTCTATAACATCAAAGCCATAGTTTTCAAGTAGAACCTTGACTATGTTCTTACCAATGTCATGGACATCTCCCTTGACAGTGGCAATTACAATCTTTTCCTTGTTTGCATCCCCTTCTTTCGATGTAGGCAACTTGTCTTTCAAGGCTTCAAAGGCCGCTGAAGCAGCATCTGCCGACATCATTAGCTGTGGCAGGAAGATGGTCCCCTTTTCAAAGCCATTCCCAACCTCGTCCAAGGCAGGTACCAAGTGGGCATTGATAATATCAAGTGCCTCATTGTCAGCAAGCATCATTTGGGCTATCCTGTAGCTGTCCTCTTTTAGTCCCTTCTTTATCGCCTGGCTTAATTCCATCTCTTCCTTGACGACGACCTTCAGCTCTTCTTCAATTGCAGAATATTTTTCAATATACTTGGCGGAATTTTCATCCCTGCCCGAAAGAAGTATATATGAGTCGTAGGCCTTCATCATGTCCTTAGAGAGCGGATTGATTATTGCAAAGTCCAAGCCTGCATATAGGGCACCTGTAAAGAAGGTCCTATTTATAATCTCCCTCTGGGGTAGTCCAAAGGATACATTGGAGACTCCAAGTGTAGTTTTTACACCAAGTCCTGTCTTTATCATATGGAGTGCCTTTAGGGTTTCTTTGCCAGCATTCCTGTCTGTTCCAACAGTCATGGTCAAGGCATCAACTACAATGTCCTTCTTGTCAATCCCATAGTCTGCAGCCCGCTTTATAATCTTTTCCGCCACCCTATACCGACCTTCGGCAGTTTCCGGTATCCCCTCATCGTCTAGGGCAAGGGCAACAACCACAGCACCGTACTTCTTCACCAGTGGGAAGATGGCCTTCATGGACTCTTCCTTACCATTTACAGAATTTAGCATTGCCTTGCCGTTGTAGCGCCTCAGGGCAGCCTCCATGACTTCCGGCTTGGAAGTGTCTATCTGCAAAGGGAGCCTTGTAATCTCTTGGATGGACTCCATGGCCCTCAACATTACCTTAACTTCGTCTATCTCATTCAAACCTACATTCAAGTCTAAAATTTCAGCCCCATGGTCCTCTTGGGAGATAGCCTCCTTCAGAACATAGGTGTAGTCCCCGTCGATTAGTGCCTTTTTCAAGAGCTTCTTACCTGTTGGGTTAATCCTCTCCCCAACAACAACCGGCCTGTCTTCATAGCCAAGACACCGGGAGTATGAAGATATAAAAGTATAGCCCTTATTTGTCGGTGGCTTAATAGGTCTTCCCTTACACTTGTTAACCAGCCTTTCTATATGGTCCGGACTTGACCCGCAACAGCCGCCCAGGGCATGGACTCCCATATCCAGAAATTCTGACATCAGGTCTGCGAAATCATCAGCTTCTAGGTCAAAGAAGACCTTGCCGTCAACTTTTTTAGGCATGCCTGCATTGGGTTTTAACAAGATTGGAAGGGATGAATATTGGACAAATTCTTCAACAATCCCCTTCATCCTTCTCGGGTCAATCCCGCAATTTATACCAAGACAGTCGACTCCAAGTCCTTCCAATAGGGCGATAACTGTCTTTGGGTCTGCCCCGTTCAATAATCTCAAGTCATCTGAAAAGGCAACTGTTGCAACGATTGGCAGGTCGGTAACTTCTTTAGCTGCAAGGACTGCAGCCTTTAACTCGTAGGTGTCGGACATGGTTTCAATTACGATTAGGTCCACCCCTTCTGAAACTCCTGCCTCCACCATCTCTTTAAAGATTGAAACTGCCTCTTCAAAGTCCAAGTCACCAATTGGTTTAAGGAGTTTGCCCGAAGGACCTATGCCTAGAGCAAGAAGGTGGTTTTCTCCCCCCACTTTTGAGATGGCCTCTCCGGCAACTTTAACACCTGCCTTTATTACCTCTCCAACACCATACTTGTTATTTTCAAACTTTATCCTGTTGGCACCAAAGCTGTTGGAATAGATAACATTGGCCCCTGCCCGCAGGTAGTCTTCGTGGACCTCCCTTACAAGGTCAGGCCTGTCTATATTCATATTTTCTGTAAGTTCCCCTGTCTTCATCCCCTTTTCTTGGAGGATGGTCCCCATGGCTCCGTCAAAAAAGAGGAGGTCTTTTCCAATCAAATCTCTAAATTTCATCTCTTTTCATCTCACATCCTTCCATTTGGCAGTGGGCACACTTATTAACAGTCTTTTCACTGGGACTCTTCGTAATACCTGCAAGGGCGGTAACGCTCTTTGTCGGTGTCATCATAAAGTTGTCAGTTACTGATAAGCCAATCTTCTTATGTGTATCTAAAAGCCTTATAATTTCCTTTTGATGGACAATATCCAAGTCTCCATAGCCAGGTGAAAATCTTGGTCTAAGGTCAAAACCGTAGATTGACTTAATCTCTTCCTCCAGCCTGTCCAGGGACTTTTCCAAGTATTCAGTGGCAACAGCCTGTGCTATAAGCATATTTGTCCCATCAATTGAACCATACCGCCTAATTAAAATATCTATTTCATTCCCCAAAGTCATGGCGAGGAGGACAAGTTCACTTGAATCTTTTAAATTCAAGGCAAGCTTTTCACTTTCCCATTCAAGGCCGGCAAAGGATACCTTGCCCGAAACAACTTCCACCCCATAGATTTGGTAGGTGGACTTTAGCCTTGCCATCTTGAATACTTCCCTTTCAACCTGATTAATCTTCCTTTCAAGCTCAGGTGAAACTTCCCCCTTGTGCCTCATGTACCTGAGGACTTCTTTTCTATTTAATCTTATCTCTCCCATGTCAGCTCTCAATTATATTTGACAGGTTGTCGTGGATACTTTCAGCAATTTCCGGCTTATTCATGGTGTAGACATGGACCAGTTTAAAGCCATTGGAAATAAGGTCAATGATTTGGTTGCTGGCATAGATAATACCTGCCTGTTTCATTGCCTCCGGCTTGTCCCTGAACTTGTCTGCTATTTGAACAAACTTGGCAGGTAGCTGAGCTCCTGAGAGTTCCTTTATCCTCTTTAACTGGTTAACATTAGTCACCGGCATGATCCCGGGTATAATAGGTATTCTAATCCCCCTGTCCCTAATCTTATACATGAAGTTATAGAAGAGGTTATTGTCAAAGAACATCTGACTTGTCAAAAACTCCGCCCCCACCTCTTCCTTCAGTTTTAAATATCCAATGTCAGTGTCCTTGTCTTGGCTTTCCACATGACCTTCAGGATAGCAGGCACCGCCAAGGCAGAAATCATGGTTTTCCTTCAAGTACTTAATAAGGTCACTGGCATACATAAAGTCCTTTTCCCGCCTGTCGGGGTCGTCTGTTGGCAGGTCCCCCCTAAGGGCGAGGATGTTCTTAATCCCTTGGTCTTTCATCTCTTGAAGCTTGCCCTCTATCTCTTCCTTCTTGGAAAGAACACAGGTCAGATGGGCAAGGACAGACCCTCCCAGCTCATTTTGGATGTAGCCTGCCACCTTCATAGTGTTGGCACTTGCCCCTCCGCTTGCCCCATATGTAACAGAACAAAAGGCCGGCTTTAGTTTAGCTACCTCCTCCACCGCATTGAAAACAGGCTCAAAGGGTGAATTAGCCTTAGGTGGAAAAAATTCATAGGACAGCCTAATCTTATCTTCCTTCAAAATGTCACTGATTCTCATAAGTCCTCCTATAATCTATGAAGCCTATGAGAAATTTCCCAAGGGCTTCATCCTATATCTATTATTTTAATTGTCTTTAAAGCTTCTTCAACAAGAAAGTCTACATCAAGCCCTGCCTCTTCCCCTTCAACATCTTCAAGTTTAGGGCGAGTTACAGGGTGCTTTGGCAAAAACACTGTGCAGCAGTCCTCGTATGGCTCAATGGACTTTTCAAAAGTTTCTATATCTTTTGCTATTTCTATTATATCCGTCTTGTCATAGGCAATCAAAGGCCTTAGGACCGGCAGGTTAGAAACGGCATTGGAGGCAGTTATCCCCTCAATAGTCTGGGAGGCAACCTGCCCAAGACTCTCCCCTGTAATAAGGCATTGTGCCCTTCTCTTAAGGGCGACCCTTTCAGCTATCCTCATCATAAAGCGTCTGGAAAGGACAGTCATGTACCTTTCGTTAGCCCCCTTATTGATTGCCTTTTGAATCTCAGCAAGGTTTACTGAGTAGACCTTGAACTTGCCAATGTATCTGGATAGTATCTCGGCCAGTTCAATGACCTTAAGTTCCGCCCTCTCGCTGGTAAAGGGGTAGGAGTGAAAGTGAACAGCGTCTATTTTCATCCCCCGCTTTGCCATGAGGTAGCTGGCAACAGGTGAATCTATCCCGCCGGAAAGGAGAGAAATCCCCCTGCCGGAAGTCCCAATAGGAAGGCCGCCTTGACCCTCGACCCTGTCTATGTAGATGTAGGCCTCCTTCTTTATATCAATATAAAACATGATTTCCGGCTCATGGACATCTACGGTCATATCAGGGAATCCATCTAAAATAACCCCGCCTATCTTCATGTTGATATCATTGGACTGCATTGGATAAGCCTTATCCGACCTCTTTGTCCTTACCTTAAAGGTCCTCCTTGCCCCACGATGGTCCCTCATAAAGTCAATAGACCCCCTGCCTATCTCATCTATGTCCTTATCAACCCTCAAACATTCAGATACATAGGCTATGCCGAAAATCTTCCTCACCCTGTTTATAATGGTTGGAAAGTCCCTCTCATCAGCCTCAATATAGAGCTTCCCCTGGTCCTTATAAATTTTCTCATAGCCAATGTCGCCAATGGCCCTTCTGATATCTCCGGCCAAGCTGGCCTCAAAGTATTTTCTGTTGCCACCCTTCAAGGCAAGCTCGCCAAAGCTTATTGAAATTACCTTATTCATATATCCCTCAGCTCTTTAACATATTTTACAAACTTTTCAAGTATGTATGGAACATCCTTTAAGGAGTTTTCATGTGAAAAACAAAGCCTTACAGTCCCAAAACTGTAGTCCTTATCCAAGCCTAACTCTTCAACCACATGGGAAACCCCTCCGGAACAGGCGGAAGATGTGGAAATGTAAATTTCATCCCCCTCCAAGAGGTGGAGCAGGGTTTCCCCCCTTATACCCTTAAAGGACAGGGATAAAATATAAGGGGAAGAATTTTCCGGAGAATTTACATGAACACCGTCTACTTTTGACAATATTCCTTCAAGAAGTGCCTTTTTTATCAAGGATACATGTTCAAATTCTTCCTTAGACCTCTCTTCCATTAGCCTTACAGCTCTGCCGAAGGCTAAAATACCGTTGATGTTTTCAGTGCCGGGTCTTATTGCCCCCTCTTGCGACCCTCCGTAGGTCATGGGGTTAAAATTTACCGATGAATCCTTATATAAAAGACCCACCCCCTTGGGTCCGTATATCTTATGGGAGGAGGCAGAATATAGGTCAATATCTTTTAAGTTCAAAGAGACCTTCATAAAGCCTTGGGTCCCGTCCACATGAAAGACAGCCCTGGTCTTGGTCCCCCTAATAATCCTCCCCATTTCCTCAACAGGGTAGATGGTCCCCAGCTCGTTGTTGACATGCATTATGGAAACCAAGAAAGTGTCTTCCTTTAGCAAGGACTTAAATTCATCAAGGGAAATCTCCCCCTTGTCATTTACAGTAAGGTAGTCAACTTCTATATCATCCCTATACTGGGCGATGACATTTTTAACAGAGGGGTGTTCGATTGGTGAACTTATTATCCGCCCGCCCCTCTTTAAATTCTTCCTTATTACCCCCTGCAAGGCGATGTTGTTAGATTCCGTTGCCCCTGAAGTGAAATAGACTTCGCCCTCCTTGACCCTTAAAATTGAAGCAAGCCCCTTCCTCACTTCCTTAAGCCTTTGTTCAGTCCTTAGCCCTAAAGAGTGAAGGCTGGAAGGATTAGAAAAGTCTTCCATAATGCTTTTGGCAAGAGCCTCTGCAACCTCTTGTCTGGGTCTGGTTGTAGCACAATTGTCTAAATATATCATTAATAACCGTATTCCCCTTCAATCAAGATTACATGGATAGGTGTCGGCTTGGTAGGCCTGTCAATTTTTAAAAAGACCTTACATATCCTGTCCGGAGAGTCGCAGTCTGAACACTTGCCTGTCTTCTTACATGGTGTCTTTATGTCAAACCTTTGGGCATTCTTTGGAGCAGCGACCTCCCTTGCCCTCTTCCAACCCTCTTCTTCATTCTTAGTAAGCTTGTTTGTACCTACAATGATAAATATTTTTTTATGGCCATAGCACAGGGCACTCAACCTGTTTCCTGTACCATCAATGTTTAAAATCTCTCCGGTTTCTGTAAGTGCATTGGCAGATGAAAAATAATAGTCAGCCTTCCTTGCCTCTTCTAAAGGATTGTCGTAGTCCTTTTCCCAGTGCCAAACCACATCCACTCCCTTTCCCTTCAAGCCTTCATAAAGGCCAAGCTCTTTTAAGCTTATAGAGCCACCAAAGGCAGCCCTCTTTCCTGCAGGGACCTCTGCTAAAACTTTTTCGACAGCCTCTTCCTTGCTGGTAAAATAATCAAAAATAAAGCCCTTCTTTTCATAAGCTTTTTTTAGGTTAGCAATTTTTTCATTCATTTTCATCCCTCCTATTTAGATAAATTATACCATATGCACGATAAAATGTAAAAGTCAATAAGAAAAATATTAGTTGCAATTAGAAAACTTCTTTGTTATAATGTACTTGTGGTTATCCCCCTGGTAACCTCAAAAAATCTCTATTCCCAATACCCAACGAATAGGCTAAAAAAAGGACCTGTCGACGGTCCTTTTTTTGTGTCTTATTTATTAATTCTTAAATAATCATTTTAAAATTTCTATCTTTTATTTTGGGGTAAGCTTCGTAGTTTCGTCGCATTTACTCTTCGTGATGATACTGTGTGAGTTTAAAGCTTATTAATACATAGGACCTTTTCCTTGATTGTTTTATACTAAGAGCAGGACTCTTCCTTTGGCCCTGCCTCTATTATAAAGATTGACAGCATCATCATGGTCGCCCCTATGTAGCCCCTTGTAGACAAGATTTCTCCTGCAAAAAAGTAGGCAACTATGGCTGCAAAGACAGGCTCAAGTGAAAAGATTATACCTGCGTGGCTGGCTGTCGTGTACTTCTGAGCTATGGACTGGACTGTTATGGAAAGCCCTGTGCAAAAGACTGCGAGAAATAGGATTGACCCCCAAGTTACTCCCTGCTTCGGCAGTGTGGGTTCTTCAAAGATAAGGCACATTACCAAGTTCAAAAGTCCAACCGTCAAGAGTTCTATCACCGCCATTTGCAGCGTGTCTACCCCTTCATTGGCACAGGCAGTTTCTGTAAGCAGAAGGTCAAAGGCATAAAAAACAGCACAACCAAGGCAAAAAATATCTCCTATGGCCGGTTTAAATGTGTCGCCCAACATCAAAAGCCCCATACCTATGAGGCAAATGATAAGTCCAAGTATAAACTTCCTGTCAAGCTTCTGCCCTTTTAAGAAGAAACCGAAAATCGGTGTAAAGACAACTGAAAGGGCACAGAGGAAACCTGCATTGGAAAGGGAGGTGTACTTTGTCCCAAAGGTTGCCCCCCAATAAGTGAAAGCCAAAAATACCCCAATGATGACCCCATACTTGAGGGTTTCTCTTGAGATGTTTTTCATCTTTTTTATATTCAAAAGTCCCACCACTAAAAATCCTATCAAAAACCTATAGGCATTTATGGTGAGGGGGTCCAGTTCCCTAAAGCTCAAGTCCATCAAGTAGTAGGAAACCCCCCAGAAAAATGTTACAGTGAGTAAGGCAAAATCAGCCTTCTTTTGATTGGTCAAAAAATCACCTATCTTTGATATACAACCTCGCCGTCAATCATTGTAAGGTATACTTTCCAAGTTACATCCTTCAATGGGTCGCCGTCGTGGATGACTATGTCCGCATCCTTCCCTTTAGTTATACTCCCAAGCCTGTCGTCCATGCCAATAATCTTAGCAGCGTTGATAGTTATTGCGTTTAAAGCCTCTTGGTGTGGCAGTCCTGCATTGTGGGCAAGACCTGCACATAATGCCAAGTGTTCCAACGGAATTACAGGAGAGTCTGTAATTATTGAGAATAAAACTCCTGCATCGTATAGAACCTTTGGAGTTTCAAAGGTCTTATTCTTTAATTCAACCTTGGACCTCTCGCCAAAGGTTGGACCAACCAAGGCCGGAAGCCCTTCCTTAGCCAGGTGGTCAGCTATCAAGTGACCTTCTGTGCAGTGGTCTAGTGTAATTTTTACATCGAATTCTTTAGCTATCCTAATTGAAGTGAAGATATCATCTGCCCTGTGAGCGTGAGCCTTTAAAGGGATTTCTTTTTTCAAAACCGGAATCAAGGCTTCATATTGAAGGTTGAAGTCCGGCATGTCCTTCTCTTCCTTTGCAGCTTCCTTTTTTCTTAGGTATTCTCTTGCCTTAAATAGGGTGTTCCTAAGGATTGAAGCTGTAGCCATCCTTGTTGAAGGTGACTTCTTCAAGCCTGAATAAACCCTCTTCGGATTTTCACCAAAGGCTATCTTCATGGCAGATGGGTTCTTGATAACCATGTCGTCTATTCTATTGCCCCAAGGCTTTAAGATTACAAATGACCCACCAATTACATTGGCAGAGCCCGGCCCTGTATGGACAGTTGTAACCCCACCTTGGACTGCTTCCTTAAAGTTTATATCAAAAGGATTAATAGCATCTATTGCCCTTAATTCCGGAGATACAGGGTCAACCGCTTCATTGCCGTCGCTACCCTCAAAGCCAAGGCTGTCCTCCCAAAGTCCCAAGTGGGAGTGGGACTCAACAAAACCCGGAGTAACTGTCCTGCCTTCAGCATCAACTACTATCTCCCCATCTCCGACCTTTTCTCCAACATCCGCAATCTTGCCATCTTTAACTAGGATTTCGCCTTTCTCAATTATCTTGCCCTTGTCAGCTGTGTAAATCTTCCCATTTGTGATTTTGATACTTTTCATGTTCTTCCCCCTTAAATTCTATATATCTTTTTAAATTATATCTTCATCCCCTCTGATAATAAGTCATAAAAGACCGGAAGTTCCAAAGGCTTATAGAAGTAATATCCTTGAATCATATCAGCACCGGCAATTTTTATTGCCTTGTACTCATCGTCAGTTTCCACCCCTTCGGCACAGATTTTTTTACCAAACCTGTGGCAGGCGTATATAATACTGTTTATAAAGTTTTCATTATCATCCGAGCTAAGCATTTCTCCTATCAAGCTCTTGTCGAGCTTAACAATATCGGAAGAGTGCTTAAGCAAAAAGGCCAATGAAGAATAGCCATCTCCAAAGTCGTCTATTGCCACCCTTATACCTAAACTCCTACAACCATCTATGAATTCCCTCACCTTCATAGGGGACTCGTCATAGTGGGTTTCAGTGATTTCGAAAATTAAATTCTCTCCACTGATATCATACTTTTCTAAACTCTCCCTGACATAGCCAAAAAACTGTGGGTCTAATATTTGATAGTAGCTAATATTTACAGACAGGGCAAAGTCCTTGGAGTAGCTATAGTCCTAAGTATATGCTTACAGGCAGTGTCAAGGACCCACATGCCTGTATTAACAATCATTCCATTCTTTTCCAAAATAGGTATGAAACTGGTTGGTGGAACATCCTTGCCCTCAAAGTTCCACCTTAGTAAAACTTCTCCGGAAATAATTTCCTGACTTTCACTATCAACAACAGGCTGAATAACAACCCTAAAGTTATTAAATTCATTTAAAACATCATTGTTTAACTCCATGGTCATTCTTGTCTTTTCCTTTTGGTATACCAAGTTCTCATTGGAGAATACGAGATATGGCTTAGCTGGTTCAAGTTTTGACCGAGTTAGAAGGTTGATGATATTTGCCAAAACCTCATGAGGAGATGTGTTTTCCGTCCTTTCTTTTAAAATCGCCAAGGAGCAAGGGTACTTTATACCCAAGCCATAGGAGTTATACATATCTTCAATTATTTTCCTAATGCCATCTATATATTTTTCATGGCAATCTTCAGAATCAACTTTTAAAATACCGATGAACCTCATGCCATCCAAACGGTAAAAGTCCAAAGTGTTCCCATAGGAATTAATAACTGCCTTGATGACATTAGATAAAAAGATATTTGTATCCTTCCTGCCCCTAATTTCATTAATCTCCTTGAAATTATTCAAGGTAAATCCTATTATAGTAAAATTATCTGAAACTTCCTTAATATCATGTAGCTTTAAAATTGCTGCATTTTCCCTTGGTAAATTAGAAATAGGGTCGATAATAAAACTGTTCTCTTGAGAAGTAGCGATTCCTGATAGGAAAACTGCTTTGCCAGTTTCATGGGAGGTCTTTATAGTTGCTTGACTATGTATCCATATTTCGTTATTGAACCTGTCCCTGACCTTATACCTCATATTATGTCCACTTAAATTGTTGTTTTTTAAGTTTTCCACATCAGCTTGGAATGCTATCAGGTCGCCTGTTTCTACAATTCTACTTCCCCATTCTTTAGAAAATTCTTGAACGATATTGCTTTCAAATCGAAATTTGTATTTCATCTCATTAGAAATGTAAAAAACATTTGTGTCTAGGTCTCCCATAAAGAAATAATAATCATCAATGGATAGGGATTCCATCATAGTGAATAAATCAAAATAATTTTCATCTAGGTATTTCTTAAAGTCGCCAAGGTCCCTCATCAAAACAAATTCTTTGGGGTCTCCGTACTTGTCCTCTACTTCCGTTGAGATATTATTTTCTTGAAAATAATCCCTCTTCTTTTTTTCTAGGATGTGCCCTGCAAAATCTATAAGTCTGTCAACTATAATCTCGTCATCTTCCTCTTCCTCTTGCCAGGCCGAACCGAAAATTAAATGTCCTTCACTCTTATTTATTATTAGGTCTAGCCTGTCTAAAAAAATACTCATTTTCTCATAGGAAATCTCTTCACAAAACACCATGAACTCGTCGCCACCAATTCGGTAGACATTTTTTTCTCCAAAAATAGTAGATAATACACCTGTCCAGTAAATAATTTCCTCATCGCCCTTGTCAAATCCATGGTTTTTATTAATATCATTTAATCCTATAATTTCGCAATTAACAAGACCAAATCTTTTATACCTAATAAAATTATCTAAGTATTGTTGAAATGCCAACCTGTTTTTTATGCCTGTCAATTGGTCATAAAAATCATTGTGTACCAACTGCCTGTGTGCATTTCTCCTTTCAAATAATACTGTTATCAGGTAGGAGGCATCGTCAATAAATGAAGAAATA
>JAAYNG010000082.1 GCA_012520935.1 Tissierellia bacterium
CTTCCCTTTTTCAATAAGACCTAAGGTCTGCCTAGTGATACCTGCTTTTTTAGCTAGATTTTCTTGATTTAATCCAGCTATATTACGATAAATTTTTACTCGGTTTTTCATAAGATCCCCTTCAATTGTATTATAATATATAAGTTCTATTTTGTCAATTATATGTTGCATATTATAATATATAATTTCTATTATTAGGGGGTTTGTTATGGGGAGTTAGTTAAAATTAAGCAATTTTAACAAAGTCAGTAAAAAACAAAAAAATAAAAAACTGTAATTTACAAGGCTGTAAAGCCAAGCAAACCACAGCATAAAGTGGAGGCGGCGGGAGTCGAACCCGCGTCCGAAAAAATTTCCACGGGAAATTCTCCAAGTGCAGTCAATTGAAAAATTTCCTTTGAAATAGCCTCAAATGACAAAAACTAATTCAAAGTAGCTTCATAAGTTCCGTTCCCTGCTCAAAGCTTTGCAAGGCTCGGTTCCCCGCTAGTTTGACGTCCTATCTGAGGTTGCGGGAAACCCCAGTAGGACGAGCTGCTCAATTAGGCAGCAAATGCGTATTCGTTGTTGTCAGTTATTTTTTTTGCCTGTTTAACGTTTCGGCATAACGACTCGCTATTCCCGATTCCACGTCCCCGTCGAAACCATATTCGCCCCCAAGTACTCAATTATTATATCAAAAAACCTGTTTATTGTCAATCTCTCGCAAGTTTAGACCTTAAAAGTTAACTAAGAATATAAATAATAAAAAAAATCCATATAAAACTTTTGTTATTGATAAATATAATAATCACTATTGATAAATTTTCTGTTTGATGATATAATAAGCACGATTAAAGGGAGGGATATTATGGATATAAGGCAACTGGAGACATTTGTACATGTTGCAAGGCTAAAGAGCTTTTCGAGAGCTGCAGAAAAACTTTACATCACACAACCAACCGTTACCAACCATATACAAAATTTAGAACAAGAATTGGACACATTATTAATATCCAGATTGGGTAGAAAAATTAAACTTACAGATGAAGGCATTGTTTTATATAATTATGCGATAGATATATTAAACCTTTTGGACAATGCAAAATATGATTTACAGGCCATTCAACAAGATGTTAAAGGACACCTTACTATCTCGGCAAGCTCTGTACCAAGGAAGAAAATACTCCCATCTATTATTACTAGGTTTTCAACTGAATATCCAAATGTATCTTTCACAATAGGTGAAAAAGATTCCAATATGGTAGTTCAATCCATTATAGAGGGTGAAACTGACTTTGGTATATTAGGTGCTAAGTTTAATGATCAAAATATTGATTATATAAAAATAATGGAAGATGAACTTGTTTTAGTAGTTCCTAATAATTCTGATTTTCCAAAAGATAACGGAAGTATTCTACCCAAAGATGTTCTTTTGAAAAATAAAATTATTACTAGAGAACAAGGGTCCGGTACAAGAAAAGTAGTAGAGGATGAGCTTACATCTACAGGCTTTGATGTCAACTCTTTAGATTATTTTGCCTTTATTGAAGACACTGAGTTAATTAAAGAACTGGTATCTAACGGACTTGGCATTTCAATTTTTTCACTAAAGACTATTGAAGAAGAGGTTGAAAAATCAAAGTTAAAGTACTTCAGACTTGAAGGAGTTTCTATGGTGAGGGATTTCTACTTTGCCTTCCATAAGTTTAGGAAACTTTCTCCACTCAACAATATTTTTAAGGACTTTATCTTAGAAGAATATGAGAATAAAATAGCTGTTTAATAGGTCTTTCGATAATATCTAAGTTGACAATTATCTAAGATATAGATGATTGTCAACTTTTTTTCAGACAAATCTTAAATTCAACTTGACATAGAAGACTTTAATATGTTATACTCTCTAAGTATTGCGGAAGTGGCTCAGTGGTAGAGCATCGCCTTGCCAAGGCGAGGGTCGCGAGTTCGAATCTCGTCTTCCGCTTACGGCGACATAGCCAAGTGGTAAGGCACGGGTCTGCAACACCCTTATCCCCGGTTCAAATCCGGGTGTCGCCTCTAAAAGAAAAACCTGTTAAGTACAAGGCTTAGCAGGTTTTTCTTTTTACAAGTATATTATATTTTCAATATATGTGTGCCATTTTACGAGCCCATTTTTTATTTTCTATGAACTACTGGATGGGAAAAATCTTGAGAGTGAAGCTGCTACCTGTGAAATAGGCATTGATTGAATAACTATCCTACCAGGTCCTGTAATAACTGTATTAAAGAAACCTTCCCCTCCAAATAACATATTCTTTGCACCCTTTACAGTTTGAATATCCATACTGCATGTGGAATCCATCATGGCAAGGAAGCCTGTTGATATTATCTTCCTCTCTCCATTTGCCAGATTATATTCTTGAGCATAACCATCAATTTCAATAAAGGCCATGCCTCTTCCACTTAATCTTTGCATTATAAAGCCTTCTCCTCCAAAAAATCCGGCACCTAGTTTCTTTTGAAAGTGGACAGATAAGTCAACACCTTCTTCTGCAGCTAAAAAGGCTGACTTTTGACAGATTATTTCCTTGCCAGGTTCAATCATTATTGGAAGTATTGTCCCTACAAAGCTTGAGGCAAAAGCAATTTCCCCTTCACGCCTAGCAGTGTACCTGTTTTGAAACATATTCTCTCCCGCAAACATCCTACCAAAGGCCTTACCTAAGCCTCCACCGGTTGTTGTTTCCATTTCAATTCCATCATCCATCCAACTCATGGAACCACTTTCAGTAATCATTGTCTCACCAGCTTGAAGTTTGCATAATAATACTGGTAATTCCCCGCCAATAATCTCGTATTGCATAATAATCCTCCTTATTTTATATCCCCCACAGTTTCAGACCTGAAATACTTCCTGTCAAATGTTATAACGCCATGGTATTTTGGATTTATTTTTCTTAATTCTTCCTGAATTTTCTCAGAAATTTCATGGACATTTCCAGGTACAGCTGAAGGAACTGTAACATCAAATATCAGGTTAATTGTCCCCTTGTTCTCCACTGTCCTAAAATCATGTAATGATAAACTTTCATCCACAGATTTAATAGCCCTCTCTGCATCAACTTTTCTCTCCTCCAATAATGGGTCATCTGTAATCAAAGGGTCCATATGAAGTATCATCTGTATCCCCAACTTTGAAACTGCATCTGACTCTATCCTATCAATTAAGTCATGGGACTCTATTATATCCACCTTGTAGTCCACCTCTGCATGGGCTGAGCAGAAGGTATTCATTGGTCCATAATCATGTATGATAAGGTCATGTATTCCTAAAATTCCATCATAACTCAATATAAATTCTGAAATACTATCAATATCTTGTTCAGACCCCCCAACACCTATTATTCTATCAAATGTATCTTTAATTATTGTAAAGCCTGCGTAAACAATAGATAAAGCTACAAGAAATCCTAAAATTCCATCTATAGGAAAGTTGATAAACTTTGCAGCTATAAAACCTATCAGTATTACTGAAGTTGACAATACATCTGACCTTGAGTCCAAGGCAGCAGCCCTTAGCATATCAGACTCTATCTTTTTGCCAACTTTTGTATAAAATACCATTAGAAATATTTTAGCTAAAATGGAAACTACTAATACAGCTATGGCGATATAGGAAAAGTTTATCTCTTCCGGGTTAATAATCTTTTTAATAGATTCCCTGCCAGTGTTTATACCAATAAAAACTATTGCCATAGAAACCACAGAGGAAAAAAGATATTCTGCCCTCGCATGGCCAAAGGGGTGTTCCTTGTCCGGCGGTTTAGAACTTATCTTAAAGCTAATGAGTGAAATTATTGAAGAGGCCGTATCCGATAAATTGCTAACTGCATCCGCAGTTATTGCTATTGACTTTGACAAGAAACCTGCAATTAGCTTAAACGTAAACAAAGACACATTTATAATTACCCCTACCAGACTTGTCCTTGTGCCTATCTTTTTCCTATCTGTTTGTCCGGCACCAGATATCCCTAAAAAATTCTGCATTTTTTTCACCTACAATAATTTTTCAATCTCAGCCCATACCCCTTCAACCTCTTCCTTAGTTTCTGAGGAAAAGGGTAAGATTAAAGTCTTATCCTCTATTTCTAATTTTTTTCTAATAATGGATATATTTTTTGCTCTGGCATTCCTAGTAATCTTATCTAACTTTGTAGCTATTACTATACCTGTAAAGCCTGCAGCCTTAATCCACTCATACATCTGCATATCGTCATTTGTAGGCTCATGGCGGATATCAACAACTTGGAATACTTCCACTAGGTTTTCCCTTGTTCCAAGGTATTCATTTATAGTTTTTGCCCATTTATCTTGTTCAGACTTAGAAGCACGAGCATATCCATAACCTGGAAGGTCGACAAACCTAAGACTGTCATTAATATTATAAAAGTTTATGGTCCTGGTTTTGCCAGGAGTCCCTGAAGTCCTAGCCAGGTTCTTCCTGTTTACCATAGCGTTGATAAAGGAGGACTTACCAACATTGGACCTGCCTGCAAAGGCAATCTCCGGTAGGTCCCCTTCAGGATATTGTTTTTTTTCAACTGCTACAGCTTCTATTTCTGCCTTTAATATTTTCATATTTCACCTTGTAAAGAGATTTTTAACACTTCATCCATGTGTTTTACAAAGTTGACTATTAAGTCTTCCTTTACATTATCCTTTAATTCATCATAGTCTTTCCTGTTTTCTTCCGGAATTATTAACTCCTTAATTCCCATTCTTTTTGCAGCCAATACCTTTTCTTTAAGTCCACCTATTGGTAATACATCTCCTCTGATAGTGACCTCCCCTGTCATAGCTACATCACGCCTCACAGGTATTTTTGTAAGGGCTGAAATTACCGCTGTAGCAATGGTAATGCCGGCTGAAGGTCCATCCTTAGGAATTGCCCCTTCCGGAACATGTATGTGGATATCCTTCTCCTTATAGAAGTCTTTTGGAAGTTTAAACTTGGAACTTTTGGACCTAATGTAACTAATTGCAGCCATGGCAGACTCCTTCATCACATCGCCCAACTTGCCGGTGAGTTGGATTTTTCCGGTACCGTCCATAATATTTACTTCAACAGTAAGAGTTTCACCACCAACCCTAGTCCAAGCAAGTCCGGTGGAAATACCAACCCTGTTCTTCCTTGACATCTTGTCAAACCTATACCTAGGAGCACCTATCATATCTTCTAAGAGCTTAATAGTTACACTTACGCTTTTTAAGTCATCCTCTACTATCTTTTTTACTGACTTCCTAATGAGGGTCTTGATTTCTCTTTCTAGATTTCTTACGCCAGCCTCCCTTGTATAGTAGTCAATTAAGTTCCTGATTGTAGCATCTGTAAATTTTACACTTGACTTATTCAGTCCGGCACTTTCTAAAGCCTTTGGAATTAAGTGGTCTTTTGCAATATTAAATTTTTCCTCAGCAGTATAGCCACTCACCTGTATTACTTCCATCCTGTCATATAATGGGGCAGGTATTGTAGAAGTTGTATTGGCAGTTGTGATAAACATAACCTTGGATAAGTCAAAGGCTAAATCTAAATAGTGGTCAGTAAACTCAACATTCTGCTCTGGATCCAAAGCTTCCAAAAGGGCACTTGACGGGTCGCCCTTATAGTCCCTCCCTAATTTATCAATTTCATCAAGTAAAAACACAGGATTTCTAGACTTTGCCTTTTTTAATCCGTTAATAATATTTCCGGGCATTGCCCCTATATAAGTCCTCCTGTGCCCCCTGATTTCAGCCTCGTCTGATACTCCGCCAAGGCTTACCCTTGTAAAATTCTTGTTCATAGCCCTTGCAATGGACTTGGCAATGGATGTCTTACCAACACCAGGTGGGCCGACCAAGCATATAATTGCACCATTCGTCTTGTCAGAAAACTTCCTAAGGGCTATATGTTCAAGTATGCGTTCCTTAACATCCTCTAGTCCATAATGGTCTTCATTTAATATTTCCCTTGCATACTTTACATCTATCTTGTCTTCTGTTTCAATATCCCAAGGTAGTTCCAGAATCGTGTCAAGATAAGTCCTTATTACAGATGCCTCCGGTGCTGAATCACTTTGGTATGAAAGCCTCTCCAATTCTTTCTTAAAGCTTTCTACAACCTCTTCAGGTAGGTCTCTTGACTTGAGCTTTTCTTCATACTCTAAAATTTCTGATTCAAAACCATCGTCGTCCCCAAGTTCCTTCTGTATTGCTCTCATCTGCTCCCTTAGATAATACTCTTTTTGGACCTTATTGATTTGACTCTTAAGCCTCTTGTCAATCTTGGCTTCAATTTGCATTATCTCTATCTCTTGCTGGAGTTTAATATGGACCAGTTCAAGCCTCTTATATTGGTCAAGTTCTGCAATAACCTCTTGTACATCTTCCATCTTTGACAGGGAATAGCTGGCGATAATATCTGCCAGTTGACCAGGGTCCTTAAGGTCTATGAGGGTAGAAACAATTTCTGGAGCCTGCTTGTCTGAAAAGCTTAATATCTCTTCAAAGTCATCCATTATAAGACGCATAGCAGCCTCAGTTTTTTTGTCAGTTTCTTTTTCACTATATTTTATTTCGCCAACCTCAACCTCCATAATAGGGCTTGTTGAAATAAAATCCTTAATTTGAGCCCTAGATACACCCTCTACCAAAGCTCTAATATTACCCCCCGGTATTTTAATCAACTGTCTAATCTTTGCAACAGTTCCTACAGTATAGATGTCATCTGGCTCCGGTTCTTCAATTTTAGGGTCTTTTTGACTTGCAAGCATTACAAGACCATCCCTTAACTCTGCTTCTTCTAAAGCCTTAATAGAAGCATCTCTGCCTATATCAAAATGAACTACCATATGGGGGAACATACTTATTCCTCGTAATGGGATAAGGGGATATTTTTTCTTTATTTTTTTGTAATCAGCCATAATACCTCCTTAATATAAAAAACGGGCAAGGCCCGCAAAGATTGTAGACTTGTTATAGAAAGTAGGAAGCAGATTGCCTCCTACCCTCTCCATAGTCAACTTTCTAATGGGCTTTTGTGCCCTATGATGCGGATTCTTTATTTGACTTTTTCTTTTTATCCGCCTTGTTCTTATCTGATAAAACCAAAGTCGGGTCTTTCTTATCAGATATCGTTTCCTTTGTAATAATACATTTTTCAATGTCTGTCCTAGAAGGACTCTCAAACATTATATCAAGTAAATTTTCTTCCAGTATACTCCTTAAACCCCTTGCCCCGGTCTTTCTTTCTAGGGCAAGTCTTGCAACCTCGCTTAAGGCCTCATCTTCAAATTCTAGTTCTATCCCATCCAGTTCAAAAAGCTTCTTATATTGCTTAACCAAAGCATTCTTTGGCTCATGAAGTATTTTGATCAAAGCTTCTTCATTTAAAGAATCAAGGCTTACAACCACCGGTAACCTTCCTATCAATTCCGGAATAAGTCCAAACTTAAGCAAGTCTTCTGGTTGGAGTTTAGCATATAATTCACCAATCTTTTGGTCTTTCTTGGAAACTATATCTGCTCCAAACCCAATATTTTTCTTGTCTGTCCTTTGTTTTATTATGTTATCTAGGCCATCAAAGGCTCCTCCACATATAAATAGGATATTTGTAGTATCTATTTGCATAAAGTCTTGATGTGGGTGTTTCCTTCCCCCTTGAGGTGGAACATTCGAAACAGTGCCTTCTAAAATTTTCAAAAGGGCCTGTTGTACACCTTCACCACTCACATCCCTTGTGATAGAGACATTCTCTGACTTTTTAGCAATCTTATCTATCTCATCTATATAAATAATACCTCTTTCAGCCTTTTCAATGTCGTAATCAGCACTTTGGATCAATCGCAAGATAATATTTTCAACATCTTCACCAACATAACCAGCTTCCGTTAAAGTAGTTGCATCTGCAATGGCAAAGGGAACATCCAAAATCTTTGCAAGTGTCTGAGCAAGAAGGGTCTTTCCCGAACCAGTCGGTCCCAACATTAAAATATTACTCTTTTGTAGTTCAATGTCTAATTTTTTATCATTGTTTGAGTTGATTCTTTTGTAGTGGTTATAAACTGCCACTGCCAAAGTCTTTTTTGCATCATCTTGTTGTATAACATATTCATCCAATACTTCCTTTATTTCCTTAGGAGTTGGAATCTCTTTATCTGTCTGTATTGGCTTCTTAATATCTTCATCATCCATTATGTCAGCACAAAGCTCAATACATTCATTACAAATGTAAACATTTGGACCGGCTATTAACTTTTTTACCCTGTCTTGTGATTTTCCGCAGAAAGAACATCTTAGAAGTTTTTCGTCATATCTACTCATTATACCAGCTCCTATTTCTTTTTAAGAAAGACTTCGTCTATTATCCCGTATTTTTTAGCCTCTTCCGCTGACATATAATAGTCCCTATCTGTGTCTTTTTCAACCTTCTCTAAAGGTTGACCTGTCATCTCACTAATAATTTTATTTAACTGTTCTCTTACCTTTAAAATCTTTTCAGCTTGAATTTTAATATCTTCAGCCTGACCTTGAGCACCACCAAGGGGTTGGTGAATCATAATATCAGCATTTGGAAGGGCATATCTTTTCCCCTTAGCACCGGCAGCCAATAAAAAGGCCCCCATGCTAGCTGCTCTTCCTATACAAATAGTTGAAACATCCGGTTTTATATACTGCATAGTATCATATATAGCAAGTCCTGCTGAAACTGACCCACCTGGACTGTTAATATATATTTGAATATCCTTTTCCGGGTCTTCAGCCTCTAAAAACAAAAGTTGAGCTACAATTAGGCTGGCAATTTGGTCGTTAACCTCACCACCCAAAAATATTATCCTTTCCTTTAAAAGTCTAGAATAAATGTCATATGAACGCTCTCCCCTATTTGTTTGCTCAACAACCATAGGTATTAAAGACATATTTACCTCCATTATTTTTCAACCGCATTCTCTTTTACTAATTCAAGAGCCTTGTCCATTCTAATTCTTTCTTTTGCAATGTCAAGGTTCTCTGTCTTAAATCTCTCTTTAAACTTCTCTTTATCTTCATCATTTAAGTTTTCGGCAAGTTTTTCTGCTTCCTTATCCACATCTTCATCCGTTGCTTCCAAAGCTTCCTTAGTTGCTATTGCATCAAGAATCATCTCTTGTTTTACTCTTTGTAGTGCGGCAGGTTCTAAAAACTTCTTAAGTGACTCAATGTCAGAACCTGTGTACTTCAAGTAATCATCAAAGTTCATACCTTGCATTTGAATCCTCATAGCAAAGTTATTAACCTCTTCATTAAGTTGGTTTCTAATCATTGCCGGAGGTACATCTAATGGGTTTGCTTCTACCAAAGCCTCTAACAAAGCAACTTCGTTTTCTCTTTCTTCTCTCTCTTTAAATTCAGCTTCCATTGTTTCTCTAATTGAAGCCTTATATTCATCTAAAGTATCAAACTCACTTACATCCTTAGCAAATTCATCATCTAAATCCGGTAGGAGTTTGTTCTTGATTTCATTTACCTTGCACTTAAAGATTGCTTCCTTGCCGGCCAAGTGTTCAGCATGGTATTCCTCAGGGAAGGTTACTTTTACATCCCTTTCTTCTCCAAGCTTTGCACCAACTAATTCTTCTTCAAATCCCGGTATAAAGGCCCCTGAACCTATTTCAAGTGTTTGACCTTGAGCCTCTCCACCTTCAAAGGCTTCATCTCCAACAAAGCCCTTGTAGTCTAGGTTAATTACATGACCCTTTTCAACCGGACCGTCACTATCAACCAACCTTGCATTTTTCTCCCTTAGTCCATCAATCTCTTTATCAATTAATTCATCTGTTACCGGGAACTCAACCTTTTCAAATTCGATCCCCTTATATTTTGCCAACTCTATTTCAGGTCTTACTTCTACACTACCAACAACTTTGACAGGTGACCCCTTTTCAATCTCACCATCAATATCAAATTCCGGATAGTCTATAGGCTTTATCCCTGATTCTTCTATAAACTTTTTGTAAATATCCGGTAAAACTATATCCAAGGCTTCATCATGAAAGACATCTTTACCAAAATTAAGCTCTATAATTTGCCTAGGTACCTTTCCCTTTCTAAAACCGGGAATAGCTATTGACCCTCTGTTTTTTAAATATGCAGTATTAATTGCCTTGTTAAAATCATCTTCGGGAACCTCTATACTAAAGTGTACAACATTCCCCTCTTTTTTTTCAATAACCATCTTTATCCTCCTCAAATGAAATCTTTTAGAATTATATCATATTTTAATAAAAAGTAAACAATTGTTAGCAAACTAATTCAATAATTCCTCCGCCAAGAAGTCTATCTCCTTCATATAAAACAACAGATTGCCCCTTTGTCGGGGCTCTTACCATATCTTCAAATTCAATTTCCAATCTATCTCCAACAATTTCAGCGTAGCATGGAGACTTTGGCATTTGATACCTTGCCTTACCCTCAGCTTTAAAGCTTCCAATCGGTAGACTTCCAATAAAGTTTATATCCTTAGCAATAATTCTTTTCTTAAATAAGTCTTCTTCGTCGCCGAGAGTTACCTGGTTCTTTTCAGGATTAATCTCAGTAACAAAAACTCTTTTTCCCGTTGCAACCCCTAAACCTCTTCTCTGGCCTATAGTATAATTCTCTATACCCTTATGCCTACCTAATATATACCCAGAATTATCAACAATATTGCCTGGTACCAAAGGTTTTTTAGTGTAATCCTCTAAAAAGGCCCCTATATCATCATTCGAAACAAAACAAATTTCAAAGCTCTCTCTTTCAATCGATTTTAAACCAATTTCTTGGGATTTCTCTTTAATATATTTTTTATCATAAGCTGCCAGAGGGAATAATATGTTTTTCAAGTCTACTTCCTTCAAATTATATAAAAAATAAGTTTGGTCTTTTTTTTCATCCTTAGGAGTTTTTAAAACAAACCTACCATCAAGCTTTTCTATGCTTGCATAATGTCCTGTGGCAATAATATCTGCCTCAAGTTTCTTAGCCTCTCTAAAGAAAGAACCAAACTTAATAAATTTGTTGCAAACAATACAAGGATTTGGCGTCCGTCCCTCTTGATACTCCTTTACAAACCTATTTATTACCTCTTCCCTAAACTCTTCTCTAAGGTCAATGATATGGTGTTCTATTCCTAAACTTTCAGCCACATCCCTGGCTCGATAGGCATCTTCTTCCCCCATGGAAGGTGCTAGCAAAAAGCTTGCACCAACAACCTCATAACCTTCTTTTTTCAATAAGTAGGCAGCAAAAGAACTATCAATACCTCCACTCATACCTACCATAACTCTTTCTTTTAAAAGCAAATTATTATGCCTCCATCATCTGCATATACTGTTGAAAGGTCATTAGTCCTAAAGAGAAGAACATCTTTAAAATTATATTTCTTTCTTATCTCTTCTGCAATAGACTCTCCAACCTCTTCTGCATTAGTATGGGATATGGCTAGTATCTTATCTTCCATTTTATCAACAGTCTCTCCAATTACCTCAATGAGCCTTTGTAAGGACTTTTTTCTTCCTCTGATGTTTTCTAATAAACCTATTTTTCCATCAGTCCCACACATAATTGGTGAAAAGTGTAGAATTGACCCAAAAAAACCTTTTATTCTAGAAATCCTACCATTTTTAATTAAATTATCCAAGCTGTTCAAAACAAAGTAAGTCTTCATTCTATCTATAAATTCACTGGTTTTAGATACTATATTTTCAAAGGATAAACCATTTTCAATAAGTTCCTTTATTTTTAAATATACTAAAGTCTCACCAACACTTGCTGACTTAGAGTCAAAAACATGTATTTTCCTAGAAGAATCTTTTTCTAGGAGCATATCTTTTGCCATAACAGCACTTTGATAAGAGCCACTTAACTTCTCGGAAATTGTCACAATAAAGGCATCACCTTCGTCACCAATTAGGTCAACATACTCTTGAGGTGAAGGACAAGCAGTTCTAATCGCTTGGTTGCTTTTTTTCATAGCCGCCACAAGCCTTGGTTGGTCAAAGTTCTCCGGTTCTCCAGTATCAAACTCATTTCCATCTATATAGATTTTAAACCTTGCAAGGGCTATATCTTCTGTTTTCCTCATTTCATCTGTTAATTCCAATGAATTATCTCCAATAAATCTATAATTTTTCATATTTCCTCCCTTAAGAAAGTTTTTCTTCTATCAAATCTGCAAGTTCCCTTGCTATTTGCTCTATACTTTCATCTTCAGCTTCAATCATAACCCTGACCTTTGGTTCAGTGCCGGAAGGCCTTATCAAAACCCTGCCCCTTCCGTCAAACTTATCCTCTATTTCTTTAATTTTACTTACAATCTCTTTATCTTCAGTATATTTAAGCTTATTTTCCTCTTTAACCTTAGCATTGACTAAAACTTGCGGTATTGTCTTCAAGGCACCCGCCAGTTCAGACATCTTTTTACCTGATTCTTTCAAAATTTTTAGTAGGTGTAAGCCTGTAGCTAGTCCATCCCCAGTTGTATTATAGTCAAGGAAAATTACATGTCCCGACTGCTCACCACCAAGGTTATAACCATTTGCCAGCATTTCTTCCAAAATATACCTATCACCAACACTTGTTTTGACAATATTAATTCCTTTTTCCTTCAAGTGGAGGTCGAGGCCCATATTAGTCATAACCGTTCCAACAACCGTGTCCTTCTTTAGTCTACCCTCTTTTTTAAGGGCTTCACCACAAATCATTAAAATCCTATCTCCATCGACTTCCTTCCCGTTTTCATCTACTGCAATAATCCTATCTGCATCCCCATCAAAGGCAAAACCAACATCAGCCTTGAAATATTTAGTCATATTGCATATCAAGTCAGGATTTGTCGACCCTGTATTCCTATTGATATCTGTCCCGTCATAGCTTGTATTTATAGAATAAACTTCAGCGCCAAGTTTAGATATAAGTTTAGGTCCAATATCATATAAGGCACCTGAACCTGTATCCATTGCCACCTTTAAACCATCAAGTGATAAGTCCTCTAAGTTTAGTAAATATTCATAGTATTCATTACTCAACACAAAGTCTTCCCTTATTTCTCCTATATCATGGCCTGACTTGTTATATTCAGGACCAACTCCCTGGTCTATTAACTTCTCAAGTTCTTCCTCTTGGTCATCACTTAACTTATATCCGTCCTTAGAAAAAATCTTGATACCATTGTACTCAAAAGGATTATGTGAGGCTGAAATTACTATACCGGCAGAAGCTTTCTCTATCCTAGTAACATAGGCTATACCCGGTGTGGGTATTATACCAGCCAATCTTATATCGAAACCCATTTCCGCCAAGGCTGCTGCCATCGCATTTTCTAACATTTTTCCAGAAAACCTAGTGTCCCTACCTATAATTACTTCTTTTTTCTCCTCATCATTTAATACTGCACCAAGGGCTCTTGCAATCCTATATGCCAAGTCTACATTTAAGTCCTTTCCTGCAATCCCTCTTATTCCATCAGTACCAAAATATTTTCCCATCATCTTACCTCCGATATGTATTCTAGCAAAAATTCCTTATTATTCTTTTCCGGTTCCCTTATCACTAACTCATTTAACTCTTTTAACTTATCACCAATAGACGGCCCAGGTTCAAATCCTAACTTCTTCAAGTCTTCGCCATCTATTTTTAAATCTGAAATTTTATATGGTAAAGAGTTACTTATTATATATTCTCTTTTTTCCTTAAAGTCAATCATATTTTTTTTGAATTTCTCAATTATAAAACCTGCACTAATAATGTAACCTAGGACTGGGTCAGGTATATCTCTCATTATCCTCTTTACATCCTCTAATGAATAGGACCATCCAAAATCAAATTTTAATACTTCCTTTATTACAAGCTTCTCGTCATTGCTAGGTCTTAACAATTCTAAATCCTTACCATCACCAATGAATTTGAAAAGAATCGCAAGCCTTAGTAGCTCATCTTTTTCTGACTTAATTAGCACTTCATTAAGAACCTTTATATCGTCAATGCTTTTTACGCTTGGAAAGATGTATTTATACAAGTCAGTTTCAATAAGTAATTCAATGCCCCTGCCAGGATAGTCAGATATTAATATCTTTAAAAACTCATCCCTTATTCTTTCCTTTGAAACCTTTGAAATCTTTTCAGCATTTTTAATAATAGATTTATAAGTCTCCTCTTCTATTTGAAAATCAAGTCTAGTCGCAAACCTTATACACCTTAACATTCTCAAATAGTCTTCATTAAACCTATCGTCAGGCTTACCAACAGTCCTTACAATTCTTTTCTCCAGGTCTTCCCTGCCGCCAAAAAGGTCTATCAGACCTTCTTCTTCATTATAGACCATGGCATTTATTGTGAAGTCTCTCCTTGCCACATCCTCCTTGACATCTTTAGAAAACATTACAGAGTCAGGCCTTCTCCCATCTGAATAGGTCCCATCTGCCCTAAAGCTTGTTATTTCAATTTGTCTGTTATTTAATACAAGGATAATAGTACCAAATCTTTTTCCCACATCCAATGTTTTTTTATCATGGAATATTTCTTCAATCTCTGTAGGCTTAGCATCTGTAGCTATGTCATAGTCTTTTGGATTACCATTTAAGACACTGTCCCTCACACAACCACCTGCCAAATAGGCCTTGAAACCTGCACCTTCAATTTGTTTTATTACCTTGGAAACATCCTCTGGTATCAGCATATTAAACACCCCAAATCCTTCCCTAGTATATATCAAATAATAACGAATTACAACCAATTATTACTGATCCTTCTCCTTACTATATAAGTAAATTAAGCAAGTCTGATCAGACTTGCTTGGTTATATAAGATAAGTATAATAGCCCACGAAGTGAATAATTGCTGCAAACAATACAAAGAAATGCCAAACAATATGAAAGGCAGGATTTTCCATCTTATAAAATATTGTACCGATTGTATAAGATAAACCACCTAGGACTAAAAAAATCATAAACTTCCATGAATAGTTTTCAATAAGAGGTGTAAGCATAAATATAGCCAACCACCCCATCAGAATATAAAGGAATAGAGAAACCCTCTTATACTTGTCATACTTTCCATGGGTAATAAATTTAAAAATCATCCCACCAATGGCTATCGTCCATATAAAGCAAAGTAAAAATATTCTTAACTTTCCAGTAAATGTACTGACAAGAACTGGAGTGTATGAGCCGGCTATAAATAAAAATATTGAGCTGTGGTCAAAAATCCTTAGGACAGACTTGATCTTTTCATTAATAGCCCCATGGTATAATGCAGAAGACAAAAACATCAATATGAAAAAAATTCCATATACTACATAAGAAGCCATGTAAGAGCTACTTGTGAATAGACATTTCCTCACCATTAGCACCATGAAAATTACCCCTAGAATTGCTCCTAATAAATGTGTAATACTATTAAAAAATTCTATATTCTTTTTTCTTCTAGATTCCCTACATGCTTCCATGTCGTCCCCCCTATCTTAAACTTGGTTTAAATGCCTCTTAACATAAATATTGTTAGCTATACACCTAGTTGCCCTAACCAAATGAACATTATACTTAGATTCATCATAAGTCCTTCCATTTTCTATCATATCCCACTCTAATTCAATTAATTCTGAAAACATATCATAGGCCTCTTGAGGACTATAGTTATTTAGCATCAGCTCGATTCCTTTTTTGATTTCATCTATAGAAAGAACTTGCTTTAAGAAAGCAATTACAATAACCGAAGCTAGGTGTTCTCTTATGTATTTTTTCTTTATAGGTTTCTTAATGATTTCATTCTTTACATAGTTATTAACCATAGCCATAGTTACTACTGAGTCCTTTTCCAGCAAAAATTTTTCAATCTCTGCCCTAGCTATATTACATAACTGGTCATTATATAACATAAACTCCGGCATTTCATCCCATCTAATCAACTCTTCTGCCATAGATATCCCCCTTCAATATATTATCTAGTTTGTTAAACTATTTTATATGATATCGCACTTTATGTCAACAAGAAAATAAAAATTTGCATTGACTTACCTGTATTATATGATATAATACAGGTAGGAGGGATTGATATGATTATTTCCATTGACCCATTGGCAAATACGCCTATTTATACGCAACTTATCAACCAAATAATAATTGGCATTGCTGAAGGTAAATTAAAAAAAGGAGAGGCACTGCCATCAACCAGACAACTTGCCCTTGACTCAGGAATTAATACCATGACAGTCAATAAGGCCTACCAAGAGTTAAAGGCAAAGGGTTTCATTGAAATCCACAGGTCTGAAGGAACTAAGGTCGCAACAAACTTCCCTGATACTACCGAAAAAGAAATTTTTAAAGAGCAAATAAAAATCCTTTACGCTGAATCCAGACTTCTTGGTGTCTCAAAGGATGAATGGAAGGAATGGATTAAAGACTTGGAGAATGAAATGGAGGGATTGAAATGATATTCAGGTTAATTTTATTTTTCTGTGACATTAGTTTAGCTGTAATTATGTATTATGAAATGATGGTTGCAACAAGGGAAAAGAATGGAGTCGTAATTGCTACAACCTTTTCAAATGAAATGTTGCAGGATGAAAGAGTAGAAAATTGTATTGAAAAAACAAGGAGAGGCTTAAAGCTTGCCTTGGCCTTATCTATTTTAATAAGCCTACCGGTTTTAATTCCACAACTAACAGAGTCCTATACTGTCATTTATTTTGTTTCAGTCATATTTATAATTATGATTCTATTATATATTCCAATCATCAAGGGCTTTAAATACTTAAGAAAATTAAAATCTGACGAGGGTTGGGTTGTGGGTGCTAGGGCAAAAATTACAATTGATACAAAACTATCCCTACTTGGCAACTCCCAAGCCTTTCCGACATTGGCTTATGTATTTCCTATTGCTATTATCTTCTTAGGTATCTACCTTAACAAGGCAGAAGAAACAAGATTTGCTATGATAATAACCGGATTTTGTATAATCTTTTCACAGCTAGTCCTCCACTTGGTTTATAGGAATAGAAAGAACCTTTCGCCAACAAGTGATAGCGAATTAAATATAAGGATTAACGAGATAAGAAAGGGAAAGTCTACAAGGCTAATTTATGCCCTAACTCTTGTGATGAGCATTTCTTTCCTTGTCTTTTCCATCTTCATGAACAAAGACCCTTATAATATAACTCCCTTTATTGTTTTTATGCTTTCCTTATCAATTGGAATACTTTTTACAGTTTATCGCATACAGGTCTTTGACAGGGAAGCAGAAAAACTAATGCCAAGCCAAGAGGAGTTAGTTGACCAAGACCAATTTTATGACATTTGGGGATATAAAAATCCTGACGACCCAAGAGTGTTTGTAGAGCCAAGAATAGGTTCAAAGCAGGATATTAACAGAGGAAACCCGAAGGGTAAGGCTATTTACTATGGGTCTGCAATCTTGACCCTAGTCCTTGTAATAGGTTCTTTCTTCCTATTTGTTTATTCAACAAATGTTGAATATAAATTAAATCTTGTTGGAGATGTGATAAAGATAGAAGCACCACTTTATGGCTTGGAAATTCAAAAGGATGATATCCTAGAAATAAACTACTTGGACAAGCCACCTGAAGGTAAGTCAATCCGTGTCAATGGTGTCGGTGCTTCAAGCCAGTCCTACGGGAACTTTTCTATACAGGGATATGGACCTGTAAAACTTTACCACTATGCAGGCGTCGGTCAATATATTGAAATCATTACCAAGGATAAAAAAATCCTCTACAGCGAGCCAACCGTTGAGAGGACGAAAGAGAAGTACGAGGAAATAAAATCGCTTATAAATGAATAGGAGAATATATATGAAAACAACAAGTAAACAATTTAAAACTTATCTTATTTTTGCCTTTGGACTTGCTTGGATACTGCAAGTCCTTGCAAGCAAGTTTGCTAAGGATGGGAATATTTTAATATATCAATTCCTACTCTTGGCTACAATGTTTATGCCTCTATTGGCAACACTAATATCTAAAATACCCTTGAAAGGAATGGGTTGGAAGATATCAAAAAAAGATATTAAATATATTCTTTTTTCCCTTTGGTCTCCTGCCCTGCTCAGTCTTTTGGGTGCAGGTTTATTTTTTCTGCTATTCCCATATAGCTTTGATTCAGGCTTTGAAACATTAACTGCAATCATCGGAGAAGTCGGCATAAAGCAAATGTAAGCCCAGGGAATTACTATTCCGATTTACATCTTGATTTCAAGCATTCAGGCTGTAACCTACGCCCCGTTTATCAATATGATATCAGCCTTAGGAGAAGAGGTCGGTTGGAGAGGGGCAATGTATCCCTATCTTAAAGATAAGTTCGGTGTGAATAAAGGACGGATAGTTGGAGGAAGCTTATGGGGACTTTGGCACTTTCCGATAATGATACTTGCCGGATATAATTACGGTACAGACTATATTGGCTATCCAATCCTCGGTCCTATAATTTTTTGCCTGTTCTGTACAGTCATAGGCATTATCTTAGACTATATATACGATAAGTCAAAAAGCATTTGGCTGCCTGCCCTGATGCACGGAGCGATAAACGCCTTTACCATATTTGCCTATTTAATTAAACCGGAATATAAGCAGCTTATCGTTCTTGGACCTGCCTTTATCGGTATTATAGGGATGATTCCATCTATAATTCTATCAATTATGATAACCAAAAAAATTCCAAAGGAAGTATAAAAATAAAAGCCATTGAAGTTTCAATCTTCAGTGGCTTTCTTACATCCTTGCTTTATATTCTTTTCTTTCATCTTCTTATTAATTAACGAAATAACACTTAGCTTATCCGCAGCCCATTTTGGAGCAAGCAATTTTGACTTGTCCCCATCCCCTGTAATCCTTGAGATAATAGTTTCTTCCGGCATTAGAGAAATGGCTTCCACCACCAAGTCCACATATCCATCTAAACTTAGACTTTCAAATTCCCCTCTCTTATATATCTCTGCCAGCCTCGTACCCTCTTCTATAAAAAGCGAATGGAATTTAACTCCAAAAGGCTTATCTTTGGCTATATACTTTACACTTTCTAAAATCATTTCCCGACTTTCAAAGGGTAGACCGAATATAAGATGGGTCATGTACCTTATATTTCTTTCCCTTAAATTATTGACAGCCTTCTCATAAACTTCAAGTCCATAGCCCCTATTAATAAATCCAGCAGTTTTATCATGTATAGTCTGTAAACCAAGCTCAAGCCATAAATAAGTTTTTTCATTCAAGTTTGATAGTAAATCAAGAACATCTTCGCCTAAACAATCTGGCCTTGTTCCAATGGCTAAGGCAACAATTCCATCTACAGACAAGGCTTCCTCATAAAGTTCTTTTAAGTGTTCAAGATCCCCATATGTATTGGAATAACTTTGAAAATAGGCACAGTAAACTGAGTTTTTCCACTTGCTTTCCAGGGATTTTTTCTTATCTAGAATTTGCTCTTTAACAGTTAAATTTGACCTAGCAGAACCGCTACAAAAAATACAACCACCCACCCCAACCGAGCCATCTCGGTTAGGGCAGGTGAATCCAGCTTCTATTGGTAATTTAACAAGCCTTCTTCCAAATTCTTTTTTTAAAAAATCTGAAAATGTGTTGTATCTATTATTCACTAAACATTTAATCCTTCTTTAAAAGCTTTAATGTTTACTTCGTGACTTGCTTCCGGAAGATAGTGTTTAATCTTTTCTTCCCAGTTTATTCCCTCTAGACCTAATGCCTTGACAGTAACACCTAGGAGTACAATGTTGGCTGACCTTCTCATTCCAACTTTTTCAGCCATTTCGCTAGCATTTACAGCAATAACATTTTTAACCTTTTTATTTATTTCATCCATAATATTATCAGGATATTGAGCAGCCCCACTAAGAACTGATATTGGATAAATCTCTTCAGTGTTTACAATTAGTTTTCCATCTGCTTTTAAAGACTCCAGGTACCTAGCAGCTTCAAGTTTTTCAAAAGAAACTAATACATCAGCTTCTCCAACCCCTATTGAAGGTGAGAAAACTTTTTCGCCAAACCTAACCTGAGTAGTAACACTACCACCCCTTTGGCTCATACCATGAATTTCAGACATCTTGACATCGTAGCCTTCTTCCATCAAACCTTCTGTCAAAATCTTTGTTACAAGGATAGTACCTTGTCCACCAACACCAACTAACAATAAGGATTTAGTCATATTGTACCCCCTCCTTCGATAGCACCAAATGGACATACTTGTTTACATAATGTACAACCATTACATTGAGTTTGGTCGATAGATACAACATTGTCCTTCATAGAAATTGCAGGGCAACCTGTTCTCATACAAGTTTTACATTTCTTACATTTGTCTTGATTGATTTCACAGTGTAAACCGGCTCTCTTCTTCATAACTTCTTTAATAAGAGCACATGGCTGTTTTGTAATAATTACAAAGAATTCATCTGATTCATAAGCCTCTTTAACAGCATCTGTAGTTTGTTTAACATTATAAGGGTCTACAACTCTAATATTAGATTCCTTAACTCCAAGAGCCTTTACAATGGTTTCTATATCAAGCTGTGGAGCAGGATTTCCATGAATGTCAAATCCAACACCCGGATTAGCTTGGTGACCTGTCATGGCAGTAATCCTATTATCTAGAATAACTGCTACCATGTTTGCTCCGCTATAAACAGCTTCAGCAATACCTGTCATGCCTGAATGGAAGAATGTCGAGTCTCCTAATATACCGAATACTCTCTTGTCCCTTCCAAAAACCTTATTACTTCTATCAAACCCAACACCTAGTCCAAAACCTCCACCCATACATATACAAGTTTCTCCAACTCCAAGTGGTGGTGCTACTCCAAGTGTATAGCAACCAATGTCTGTTGTAACAACAGTATTCTTTAGCTTACTAATAGCATAGAATAATGGTCTATGAGGACAACCTGCACATAGGCCGGGTGCCCTTGGTGGAACCTGAACATCTATAGGATAAGAATTTTTCGACTCTTGTCCCAGTAAAGCTTTCCTTACAATCTCAGGGCTAATTTCTCCACGCACAGAGAAAATTTCCTTGCCGGTGCATGGAATACCTAATTGTTTAACAAAATTTTCAATTATTGGTTCATTCTCTTCAATAATATAAAGTTTCTTTACTTTTTTAGCAAAAGCCTTTACCTTTTCTTCAGGGAATGGGAATGGCATTCCTAACTTTAAGTAGGATGCATTTTCTCCCATAACTTCTCTAGCATGTAGATAACATGCACCTGAAGCTATAATTCCTATGTCAGTGTTGAATATTACTTCTTTGTTTAAATGAGTTTCTTCTGAATACTTCTTTAAAGCAGGAAGTCTTTCTTCTTCCATAACCCTATGTCTTTCTTTAGCATTTGCCGGTACAAGAACATACTTCCTAGGGTTCTTTTCATAAGACTTCGGCTCAACCTCTACCCTGTCTTTTAATTCAACAGGCCCCTTACTATGACAAACTCTTGTTGTCATCTTCATAAGAATAGGAGTATCATACTTTTCGGAGATTTCAAAAGCTTCTCCAACAAAGTCCTTACATTCTTGACTGTCAGAAGGTTCTATTACAGGAACTTTTGCATGAATCCCGTAATACCTGTTGTCTTGTTCATTTTGCGAACTGTGCATCCCCGGCTCGTCCGCAGTAAGTATCAATAATCCTCCATTTGTGCCTGCATAGGCTATTGAGAAGAAAGGATCTGCAGCAACATTTAAACCAACATGCTTCATGCTGACAATTGTTCTTGCTCCATTAATCGCAGCACCACAAGCCACCTCTAGAGCAACCTTTTCGTTAGGAGCCCAACCGGCACTGATTTCTTCGTAGTTTGCAATATTCTCTAGAACCTCTGTACTTGGGGTTCCCGGATATGCAGTAGCTACATGGCATCCATATTCGTATGCCCCTCTTGCAATTGCCTCGTCTCCTGTTAATAGTTTTTTCATAGCTCCCCCTTTATATTTATTTTTTATACAATATAATTATATCATATAAAGATTTCTTGGTAAAG